>NZ_OY730230.1:300000-599761 GCF_963422545.1 uncultured Flavobacterium sp. | reverse complement strand
AAAATATTCAGGTCAAAATTATCTGAATCGTTTTAGAACTGCAAGGGTAAAATTCCCCTTTTTTGCGAGGTAAAATCATTTTGAAAAATGGGCTAATCTACTGTTTTATAGTTGTTTGTAAAAAATCAATTTTACATCGTTCATTTTATGCACTTTTTAAAGCGGCAAAAATTAGGACTATCATTAATAAAATAATAACTAAAATTTTTAAATTATGTCACAACCAACACCTTATGGTTATCCTCATGCAGGAGCCGGAACAGTAGAAATTCTTTTAGAAAAAGAAGACGGAGCAGATTTTACAGTCGTTTTTTCGCCAGATCCTAATAATATGTTATTGAGAGATGCCGGATTACCAATGCAGTTTTACTATTTTCCAAAAAATCCAAGACTAGCAAAATACCCTGATGGAAGATTTAAATTTTCGATGCAGGTTTTTAAGGGAGAGGGAGATTCTTCGACCGTAATTGGTGCCGAAGGTCTTGAAGAAGAAGCTGGTGCTTATACGACTTTTACGAGTACAATTGATTTACCTGAAGGTTTACTGAAAAAAGCAATTGATAAATTAAAAGACAGACTTCATACAAGTTTTAATAATCAAAGGCAATCACAACTTTTTGGATTATTCTCTTTTACAAAAGGAGTCGATAGAGATTTTGACGAAACCAATGTAAGGCCAATTATGTTAACTGAGAATATGATTTCGATGCAAATCGTTGGAGAAAAATCTCCAAACAACCCTTTTGGCGGTACAAATCCGTGGACTTTTAATGTTCAGGGTGAAGGTGCCGGAACTACTTTTGGACTTGGTGAAAATGCACTTTCAATTTTAATGGGACGTTATAGTGCTTCAGTGGTAAAAAACGCATTAGAAGCCGGAACAAACAATTTGAACGTTTCAAATCAAATCAAGTACAAAGCTTATATGCCAACCACAACAATTAAAACAACAATTGATGTAAAAAAAGTACACACTTATTTTTCGGCTAAAGCAAATGTAAGCTGGTCTTTTGTTGATGTAAACTGGGAGAGCGAATATGAAAAAATCCTGACTCAGGGTGGAATTGTCACCGAAATTATTACTGATAATCAATTCTCTAATGAGGAAAGAAAAAAAGTAGAAGAAGCTCTTTTGACCAAACAACGCGAATTTGCACTTGGAATGGTACAAAAGCAAATTTTTGACGCTCCTGAAAAACAATTTACGCCAGCAACAACGCCAGAAAAACCAAGCGGATTTTTTAGATTTCTTTTTGGAGGAGGCAGTGTAGGAGTGAGCCTGAAATCAGGAACTCAAATTAGACAAGTTCAATTTGTTGACGAAATAAAATTTTCTGCAATTGAAGTTATGGATTCAACTATTTGTGGAACTCTAACTCCATTGACTCTGAAATCAGGTGATGCTGCAAAAGAAGATTTGAAGAAATACATTTCAGAAGCTCCCTTAGATGAAGATTTTTCAAAAGTTCAGGTAATTGCTTCTTTAAACGGAGGTTTGATTAAAATGGATAAAGACAATGATATCGTAAACGATAGTCCCGTAAGTCAGGTTTCTATAGAAGTTGGATATCCGGATTCTACAGGTAATTTAATTTGGAAAAGTTCCGGAAGAATGATCGCTCCTGAAGGAACTCCGTATGTAAAAAATACCAGTAAATCAGGTAAAGAAATTGATGCGATTTTCCCGGCGACATGGAGTGATAAATCAAGAGAGAAAAATGCTTTTGTTTTTGATTTTGTAAAACATAATGGCTCATCAAAAGTCAAAGTGCGTCAGGAAGTAATGTACGAAAAAGACAAACGTATTAAAGTAAAAGATTCTACAAGAGAATTTGAGTTTGAAGGAACCAAAATATTTGTGCCGCTTCCGGTTATGAATATGGTTAATTATAACTTGTCTACAGAGGGGCTTTATGAATGTGATACGATGGAAGTTACTTTGAAAGTGGATAAAATGTCATCTAAAAAATTCAAGTTTACAGCCGACAATTTTGAAGATGCAATTCCGTACAGAGCTTGGTATGAACTAGATTATAGTATTAAGCCAACAGAGTATAAAGTGAAATATACTTGCAACGGAAAAATCGGAAAAAAAGCTAAAAAAGTTTCCATTTCGACTGATTATCAAAAAATCGATTACACAGAAGGTGATGTTTTATTTGAAATTCCTACTGGAACTGCGGCGCAAATTGCCGATATCGAAAAAATCAGAGCTCCATTTATGGAATAGTTTTTTTGATACAATAAACAAAGGGACATTTTATGTCCCTTTTGTTTTCTAATGATTATTAATCATAAAAACGAAACACCATGCCAGAATTAAATACCTTTAAGCTCGACGGAACAAAATTGGTTCCTATAAACAGATTCAATCTTGAGCCGGCAAAACCCAGCACTACATTTACCGCTGCAACAATAAAAAAAGATGATGATTTTAGGGTTATTGAGCATCCTATAATTCATTCGATAGATATAAAACCAACTCCTATTATAATAGGTTTTCCAATATTCGAAAGCTATTTTCCTCTTATTGAAGGAGCTAATGCTATTACAGAGAATGATTCCTTCAAAGATTATTTTAATAATGAGATTACATTATTCTTTCCTCAAATTGAAGTAGAACCCAATAATGGTACTATTTTTTATTATGAGGATGTACCTGATAAACTAGCAAAAAAAAGTGGTTTAATGGGAAAAGTAACGCTTAAATACAGCGCTAAAAACAAACCATTACAGGTAAACGAAAAGAGTATTTTGTTGAACCTGCGAGAAGCCATTTTAAATTTAAAAGTAAATCATGACGTTATAAAAATCAACGGAGTCATTAATACAGTGACGCAGGAAATTCAGTTTGATTTGATTGACGAAGCAGTAAAAATTGCCTTTATAAATCTGATTTCTAATATACCTGCAATAAAATGTGATATTGATTTATTCTTTGATTTTAAAGGATATTCAAAATTGAAACGAAATTTTTTGTTTGCCAAAGATCTTTCGGTTTTAAGAAAACAGACCATTAGTACAAAAGATTTGATTACTCCAAAAGCAACACTGCAACCCAGAGCTACACTTATAAGTAGTCCGTTAATGGTCAAATCAGCGGCAATGAATACCGTTGCGCCAAAAATAATGATTTCAGAGATTCAGCGGGATAATAATATAATAGATGGTGATCAGGAAGAATATGTTAAGAGCACATTTCTTTTAAAAGTCAATAAAACTTTGAGTTATCCGCTTTCAGCTAATGCTGCAACAAGTTTATATCGCGACGTTAATGGTCCGTTTATAACTAATCCTTTCAATTTAAATGAAGATTTTTCTCAGTTCAGGCAAATATTTGTTTCGGGATATAATTTTAGTAAATTATCCATTTATAAATCTATGGTACAGCCCAATACCTTTTTGCTGATTTCAAAGATTTATAGTCTTTCTAAGGATTTAAATACGATGAAACCTTGTATTTCGACTATTTTTCATGCTTATGAAGAAGGAACAAGTACTTCTGAAGAAATTTCTAAAATTAGTTTCCAATTTGCCGTTGGTCCAAATCTCTCTGATTTTGACCTTGCCAAATTAAAAATTGCATTACTGAATGATAATTTTATTGATGGCGATAAAGCAGATTATTTTGATAAAGTTCAGTTTCTGTTCCCAAATGATATTGAGACTGAATATGAAGTTTCTGGAAATTATTTTTTGCAGAAATCTGATATCGCCACAGATGGCAAGCACTTTTTGTTTGATCTGTCAACAGAAAATCTATCTGAAGCAAGTATTATGATTAATGCCTTAAATAATACAATTACTCAATATGCAAACATCAATTTTAAGCATAAAGAAATAAAAGACACAAGTATTATCGAGCTGAATATTGAAAATACCATTGGCGAAATTCTGGAAGCTTCGATTGATAATACAGCAAAAAAAATACAAATCAGCAATCAATCTATCTCAAATTGTAAACTCAGTTCGATTTTATTGGTTTACAATCAAAATATAACTTACCTTAACAGTACTTTTTTCAAGAACTATCCGGAGCTTATCAGTAATGATACTAAACTCTTAGATTTTGCAACAATTAATCCAACTGCCACAGATACCTTGAAAAATGTATTTTTTGATTTTGAAAATATCGAAAACATTAGTTCAGAGTTTAATCAGGTTGTTTCTCAATCAACAAGTTACAACAGATATATTCAGGTAGAAATAAAGAGCCAAGCCGCGGCCACAAGTAAAATAACGATCGAATTGACGGTTCAGGACACGGGAAGTAAATTTATTATCGAACGTTTAAAATCTGAATTTTCAACACCAATTCTGTTCAATTTTATCATTAAGAACAGTCTTAACAGCAATACTTTAATTTCGTATAAAGTCAATTATTTTGACAAAAATGACAATCTGGTAAGTTCCAGAAATGATGTTTTTAACTTCTTGACATCATCAAAAATAACTATAAATAAAAAGTCATGAGAACGATAAAATTAGGTGTAAAATCAAGTGAAGTATATTATTTAAATGAACTTCTCTTAAAATTGAAATATAGCGTTATAGTATCTGATTCTTTTAGTGTTGCGACAGATAAAGCAGTTAGAGATTTTCAATTAAAGAATAGTTTGGTTGTAGATGGAATTGTTGGATTAAAAACCTGGTCTACTTTGATTGAAAAAAGCAAAAACGGATTTTCGACGAACAATAAATTGCTTTCAGAACAAGATTTAATTGATTTTGCAAATGAACATGATCTCGAATTGGCTGTCGTAAAAGCGGTTAATGAAGTCGAAAGCGGAGGGAAGGGTTTTCTGGTAGACGGACGCCCGAAAATTTTGTTTGAAGGCCATGTTTTTTGGAGGCAGCTCGAAGTTAGAGGTATAAATCCAGGTACGTATGCAAACGCCAATACTCGGGATATTTTGTATGAAAATCAGACTAAAAAATATTATGTGGGAGGAGCAGCAGAATATACACGTTTAGAAAAAGCAATTAATATAAATCCGGATAAGAGATTTAGCGACGCTGCAAAATGTTCGGCTTCATGGGGTTTGTATCAAATTATGGGTTATAATGCACTTACTATCGGATATGGTACTATTGATGAATTTGTTGAAAAAATGTATCTGAACGAAGGAGAACATCTTAAAGCTTTCGGATTGTTTTTGAAAACAAATAAACTGATTGGCTACTTGAGAGATAAAAAATGGGCCGATTTTGCTTTGAGATATAACGGAAAAGGATATAGAACCAATAAATACGACGAAAAACTAATGAAAGCCTATTTGAAGTTTAGATCGTAAATTTTTGTTTTTTTTGTTTCAGGTTTCAAGTTTCAGGTTGCTCTGCTTTGAACATAATTTTACAGCAAAGCTTTGCGGTTAACTAACACATTCCAGCAAACTTGAAATTTGAAACTTGAAACAAAAAAAACTTGAAACAAAAAAAGAACCCGACAGTTTATAAAAATCTGTCGGGTTTGAATTTATGAGGAAATATGTTTTTATCTTAAAACAGCTCCAATTTCAGTTTCAAAAGTTTGTTGCAATTTCGACATGATTTTATCAATTTGAGCATCTGTAAGTGTTTTAGTATTGTCCTGAATAGTAAAACTCAAAGCATACGATTTTTTGCCTTCCGGAAGTTTGCTACCTTCATAAACATCAAATAAATTAATGTCTTTTAAAAGCGTTTTCTCCGTTTGTTTTGCCAAATTATAAATATGCTCATAAGTGATATTATGATCGATTAATAAAGCTAAATCTCTACGAACTTCAGGGTATTTAGGTATTTCACTGTATTTAATTTTTCCGGTAATGATTTTCAGAATCAGATCCCAGTTGAAATCAGCATAATAAACATCTTGTTTGATTCCGAAATGTTTCAATATCGATTTTTTAACAACCCCCATTTCAACCAATGTGTCACTGTTGTAGCAAATTGCTGTTCCTTCAGAGAAAATATCAGTTTGTACCGGTGCATTTGAAATTTTATCAATTCCTAAACGCGCCAAAATTCCTTTTACATATCCTTTCAATAAAAAGAAATCAGTTACTTTTTGCGGGTTTGTCCAGCTTTCTTTGTTTCTGTTACCAGAAATCAACAAAGTCAGGTGTTTATGCTCCTCGTAACCGTTAAGGTATTTATGATATGATTTTCCAAATTCGAACAATTTCAAATCAGAATTTCTTCGGTTGATATTATATGAAATTGCCTCTAAACCAGAAAACAATAAAGATTGACGCATTGTTGCCAAATCACTGCTTAAAGGATTCAACATCGTAACATTGTGTTCTTCTTTTAAAACAGTTGATAATTTCGCGTAAGCGGCAGTTGTCAACGAGTTCGCCATCATTTCATGAAAACCTTGCGAATTCAATTGTCCTGCAATTACGTTTTGAACTTTGTAATCTTCTGTTCTTGGTGAATTAGAAACTGTAGCATTGAATTTTTTAGAGAATTCAATGTTGTTATAACCGTAAACTCTCAAAATTTCTTCGATTACATCAATTTCACGCTGAACATCAACACGGTAAGCCGGTATTGTTAAACCTAAACCAGAATCAGAAACGCTGTTTACTTTAATATCTAAAGAAACTAATATTTTTTTGATGGTATCTTTTGGAATTTCCTGTCCGATAATTTTCGAAACATGGCTGAAATTCAATAAAACAGAGAAATCTTCTACTTTTTTAGGATAAACCTCAACAACATCAGAAGTTAGTTTTCCGCCGGCAACTTCCTGAATTAAAAGTGCTGCACGTTTTAGAGCATATTCTGTAATTGTTGGGTCAATTCCTCTTTCAAATCTAAAAGAAGCATCGGTATTTAATTGGTGTCTTTTAGCTGTTTTACGAATGCTAACAGCATCAAAATAGGCACTTTCTAAGAATATAGAAGTAGTTCCTTCAGTTACACCGGATTTTTTCCCACCAAAAACACCCGCAATACAAAGCGGTCCTTTTTCGTCACAAATCATTAAATCCTCCTTGTGTAATGTTCTTTCAACATCGTCTAAAGTGGTGAATTTTGTGCCTTCCGGAAGTGTTTTTACGATAATTTTTCCGTTGATTTTTGCAGCATCAAACGCGTGCAAAGGTTGTCCTAATTCGTGTAAAACATAATTAGTAACGTCAACAATATTATTTTTTGGAGTTAATCCAATAGCTTTTAAACGATCCTGTAACCAGCTTGGAGATTCGTGAACAGAAATTCCTGAAATGGTAACACCACAATATCTAGGCGCCAACAAAGGCTCTTCGACATTCACATCAATTTTTAAAGTACGCATTTCTACTCTAAAATTACTTACAGATGGTGTAATCAATTCGACATTTACACCACGTTGCAACATTCCAGCTCTTAAATCGCGGGCAGTACCAAAATGACTCATCGCATCAGCACGATTAGGTGTTAATCCGATTTCGAAAACTTCATCATTTGCAATCTGAAATACCTCTGAAGCAGCTGTTCCAGGTACTAATGCATCGTCAAGAATCATGATTCCGTCGTGGCTTGTACCTAAACCTAATTCATCTTCAGCGCAAATCATTCCGTGACTTTCCACTCCGCGAATTTTTCCTTTTTTAATGGTAAATTCAACCCCGTCTTTATCATATAAAATGGTTCCGATAGTCGCAACAGGTACTTTTTGTCCGGCAGCAACATTAGCTGCACCACAAACAATTTGTATAGGAGCTTCTAAACCAATATTTACAGTAGTAACTTTTAATCTGTCAGCGTCAGGGTGTTTTTCGCAAGTAAGTACGTGTCCTACAACAACTCCTTCTAATCCGCCTTTAATCGATTGGTACTTCTCGACAACTTCTACTTCCAGACCCAAATCTGTTAGTAATTCTGAAGTTTGCTCAGATGTCCAGTCTGTTTTAATGAATTGTTTTAACCAGTTGTAAGATATTTTCATGTTAACTTTTTTGTTCTTGTATAAGGATACAAATATAAGGATTGCGTGTTGTAGTAAGAAACAATTTATTTGGTTTTTTCGAGCTGTTTTTATTTTGTATAAAAGGGCTTAAAATTGAGTATTTTACGATTTTAGCACCACTATTTTATCAAATTAATTCCTCGATGTGCTTTTTAATGTTCTCTGAGATTTTTTTCGTTGGTAAATCATTCTCATCATCACCAAACGGATCTTCAATTTCTTCGGCAATTAGTTCTAAACTCGCCAATACATAAAAAATAAAAACCACGACAGGAGCTACCAAATATCCTAGACTAACAGAATAACCAAAAGGCAATGTCATGGTATAAAAGAAAATGAATTTTTTTATAAATGCACTGTAAGAATAGGGAATGGGGGTGTTTTTTATTCGCTCGCAAGCGCCACAAATATCTGTAAAGGATTGTAGTTCTTCGTTTAAAATAATGAGTTGATCTCCAGTGATTTTTTTTGCATCGTACAAATCATTAATTTTATGAAACATCATTCGTTTTACCTGATTTGGCTTGTGTTTATGATGATCAATTTCTAAATCAACATCTTCAAAAAGTTGTTTACTGGTGTCATCATCATGAAGATGTTTGTGTAGAACTGAAGCGTATGCAGGAATGAATTTTCTAAAGAATTTACGATCATTTTCATCCTTTAACATTGCCGAAAGTTTAATAGCCAGATTACGACTATTGTTTACAAGACCTCCCCATAATTTTCGTCCTTCCCACCAACGATCATAAGCCGTATTGGTTCTAAAAACAAGCAATAACGAAATGACAAAACCTAACATTCCGTGCATAATTGGAATGTTGTGGATGTAATCGTTTTTTCCAATTTTGAAATATTCCACTTCAAGATAACCAACTGCTGCAGAGTAAATACCGATAGCAACCATAATTGGAAACAACTTTCTAACGGTATCTGATTTATGAAAATGAAAAATAAAAGTAAACCAATCCTTGGTGTTATATGAGATCATTAAAGTTTGTTTTGAAACAAATTTAATTAAAAATTAATATTTCCGGCTAATTCTTTCAACGCAATTTCAGATAATTTTGCTTCATATTGGGCATTGCTGTAACGTACTTTTGCGTTTACATAATTTAACTGAGCCGTTCTAAAATCAAGAGTTGTAATGGTTCCAATTCTGAATTTATCTAATGTAATGTCTAGATTTTGTTTTGCGATTGCTTCGTTATCTTCTTCTAAATCGATCAATTCAAGATTGGTTAAATAAGTTTGAAAAGCGGTGCTCAATTGTGTATTTAGAACCATGTTTTGCTGTTCGATTGCAATTTGAGAATTCTCGATTTGCAGTTTAGCTACCTTTTCATTTCGATGTTGGTTTAAACCATCAAAAATGTTTAGAGTTGCATTAAAACCATAGCTAAAACCTTTTGAAGACGATGAACTTGTAAAACCTAAACTAGACTGGCTTTCTGCAAAATTGTATCCCGAAGTCAGGTTTACAACAGGATAACGATTCGCTTTTACTTGTTTAAGCTGTAATTCGGCAATTCGTTTACTAATGATTTGAGATTCTAAACCAGGGTTTTGTTTCTGTGCTAATTCCATTAAATCAGCCAAAACTAATTTATTATCGACCGTAACCAAATCAGTTACCGTAAAGTCTATTTTAGGATCACGGGCTAAATATTGATTCAATAAAATTTTAGCATTTTTATAGGATTCTTTTTGTCTTAAAAAAGCAACCTGATCAGAGTTTAAATCAACCTGAGCATTTAAAACCTCTAATTTTGAAGCTTTCCCGATAGTGAAACGATTTTGCGCCAACGTTAACCTTTGTTTAGAAATTACAATTGTAGTGTCTAAAGCTGATAATTGATGTTGTTGCTGAACTAAGTCGTAATATGCCGAATTTACCTGACCAATTTTTACAAGAATAGTGCTTTTTAATTCAGAATCACCTAATTTTTGAAGCTCTTTTAATTGGTCTAATTTGGCAAACATTTTCATACCGTCAAAAACGGTCCAGCCTAAACTTACACCATAGTTTAAGTTGTTGTTTTTGGCATTATTTAAAGATGTCGAAGTTCCGTCCTGACGTGTTTGAGACGAATTTGTAACGCTGTTGTTGTCTGTGATTGAAGCAGTAGCTTTAGGCAGCATTCCGGCGTTTCCTACCGTTACATTTGTCTCACTTATTTTCGAATTGTTCTTGGCAATTTTAATTTCAAAATTATTCTCCAACGCTATTTTCATAGCATCTTCAATAGTCAAGACTTCTTGCGCATTTATTTTTATAGTGCAAAACAAGAACAGTATTAAAGTATTGAATAAAACTTTAGTATTCATATTAGTTTTTTTTTGCCACGAATTGACGAGTTAATTTAGTAAAACTCGTCAATTCGGAGCGAATAAATATTTACTTACTTTCTTTTTCGTATTCGTCAATATGATCAAATTCGGGATAATGTTTACGGGCTTTAGACCACATGAAATAAATAGCCGGAATTACAAACAGGGTTAATGCCAGTGAGAAAATAGTTCCTCCAACGATCACAACTCCCATTCCAACTCTACTTGTAGATGCTGCCCCAAGTGACATTGCGATTGGTAAAGCTCCTAGAGCAATTGCCAAACTGGTCATCAAAATAGGACGTAAACGTGCTTCTGATGCTTCTAGAATTGCTTCTAGTTTTGGTTTTCCCTGTTCGCGTAACTGATTCGCAAATTCGACGATCAAAATACCATTTTTGGTAACCAGACCAATAAGCATTACGGTACCAATCTGACTGAAAATATTCCAGGTTTGATTGAATAACCATAACGAGAATAAAGCTCCCGCAACTGCCATTGGCACGGTTAAAATGATAATAAAAGGATCAATGAAACTCTCAAATTGTGCGGCAAGAATCAGGAATATTAATAATAAAGCCAATCCAAATGCAAAAGAAGTATTAGAACTACTTTCGACAAAATCTCTCGATTCTCCACTTAAATCTGTGGTAAAACTATCGTCTAAAACTTTAGCTTTAATCTTGTCCATTTCCTGGATACCGTCACTTATACTTTTTCCTGGAGCTAAACCTGCAGAAACAGTTGCCGACATATAACGGTTATTGTGGTATAATTGTGGTGGATTACTTTGTTCTTCGACCTTTACAACGTTATCCATCTGGATTAATTCTCCTTTTCTGTTTTTTACAAACATCGAAGTTAAATCCAAAGGTTTAGATCTGTCTTTTTGATCAAATTGTCCAATGACCTGATATTGTTTTCCGTTTTTAATGAAATAGCCAAAACGTTGTCCACTCAAGGAAAGTTGCAAAGTTTGAGCAATATCAATGATGGAAATCCCTAAACTTTCGGCTTTTTCACGGTCGATACTTACGTTGATTTCCGGTTTGTTGAATTTTAAATTGACATCAGTAATTGAGAAAACATCACTTTTACCAACCTCATCCATAAATACAGGAATCTTTTCTCTTAATTTCTCAAAATTCGGAGCCTGAATAATATACTGAATCGGTAAACCACCACGTCTGTTTACTGCAATTGTAGGTTGCTGAATAACAGATGTTTTGGCATCCGGATATCTTTTCGTCATTTTTGTTAACTGATCAGCAATATCTTTTTGAGAACGCTTTCTTTCGTCAGGTTCTTTTAACGAAAGCCTGATAAAACCGGTATTGGTTGCCGAAGCTCCAAAGCCCGGCGCAGTAACCACCAAACTTACTTTTTTCTCCGGAATAGAATCGTCTACCAATTTTGAAATTTCCTGCATAAAACGGTCTGTATATTCATATGATGAACCCTCAGGAGTTGTCATACGCATCACTACAGAACTACGATCATCATAAGGAGCAGTTTCTTTTGGAAGTATGGTGAAAAACAAATAAATCAAGCCGAAGCAAGCTATTAAAATAGGGAAGCTAATCCATTTCTTCTCCATAAAACGATTTAAAGCATCTGCATAACCGCTATTTAGTTTTTCGAAAAAAGGTTCTGTTTTAACGTAGAATTTTGATTTTTTCTGTTCGCCGCCTTTCATTAAATAGGCATTTAACATTGGCGTTAAAGTCAGGGATACAAAGGCAGAAATTAATACGGCAGCACCAATTACAACTCCAAATTCCCTGAAGAGTCGACCAACGAAACCTTCTAAGAAAATTACCGGTAAAAATACCGCTGCAAGTGTAACCGAAATCGAAATTACGGCGTAGAAAATTTCATTTGATCCTTTGATTGCCGCTTCAATTGGTGACATTCCTTCTTCGACTTTCTTAAAGATATTTTCGGTCACTACAATTCCGTCATCAACCACCAGACCTGTTGCCAAAACGATCGCTAATAAGGTTAATACGTTGATCGAAAACCCGAAAAGCCACATGATAAAAAACGTCGCAATTAAGGAAACCGGAATATCAATTAAAGGTCTGAAAGCAATTGCCCAGTCTCTAAAAAACAGGTAAATAATGATGATTACCAGAATAATAGAGATCCCTAAAGTCTCAGCAACTTCAAGTACAGATTTTTTTACAAAAATAGTATTGTCAAGTGCGATATTCAGTTTAATATCTTTTGGAAGATCTTTCTTTAAGGCTTCATATTTTTTATAGAATTCTGCCGAAATGTCTAAGTAATTGGCTCCGGGCATCGGTACAATAGCCAAACCAATCATAGGTAATCCGGATTGACTTAGTTTTGTTTCGATATTTTCAGGACCTAATTCGGCACCACCCACATCGCTTAAACGAACAATTTTATCACCATCAGTACGAATGATAATATCGTTGAATTCTTCTGGTTTCGAAAGATTTCCGACTGTTTTTACGGTAAGTTCAGTGTTGTTTCCGGTTAGTTTTCCAGATGGTAACTCAACATTCTGAGCATTAAGAGCATTACGAACATCAGAAACCGTACAACCGTAAGCCGTTAACTTTACAGGATCAATCCATAAACGCATGGCGTAACGTTTTTGTCCCCAAATTTGAACACCACTCACGCCGGGAATAGTTTCTAAACGCTGCGAAATAACATTTTCAGCATAATCACTCAATTCAAGTGCGCTTCGGCTATCACTTTGTACTGTCATCGAGATAATTGCATCACTATCTGCATCTGCTTTTGATACGACCGGGGCTGCATCAATATCTTGCGGTAAACTTCTGATGGCTTGCGAAACCTTGTCACGAACATCATTTGCTGCTTCTTCAAGATCTTTATCTAAATTAAATTCGATCGTGATATTACTGCTTCCCTGATTACTGGATGAAGTTATATTTCGAATTCCATCAATCGCATTTACTGCTTTTTCCAGCGGTTCTGTAATTTGCGATTCGATAATATCGGCATTTGCTCCCGTGTAATTTGTTCGAATCGAAACCTGCGCCGGATCAATTGAAGGGAATTCGCGAACACCCAAAAACGTATAACCAATGAAACCGAATAAAATAATCAAAAGATTCAGTACAATGGTTAAAACGGGTCTTCTTATGCTTGTGGTTGATAAACTCATTATGATTTTAGATTTTAGATTGTTGATTTTAGATTGCAGATTTATTGCTAAATCTTACTACTTATCTTAAAATCCAGGCTTATTTTACTTTAACTATTATAGGGGCATCATTTTTTAATGACATAACGCCGCTGGTAATTAAGGTGTCTCCGGCTTTTAATCCGGATAAAATCAAAATAGAAGCATCAGTTCTGGTAGTTGCATCAACTTTAACTTCTTTGGCTTTGCCCATATTTGTGATATATACTTTTTTACCGCCTTGTATCGGAACAATTGCTTCTGAAGGAACAACGATAGCGTCTTTTATAATGTTTAATGGTAATTTTACATCTGCAAAAGTTCCGGGAAAAAGTTTTCCGTCAATATTATCTGCAATGGCACGAACTTGTAAAGTACGTGTTGCTACGGCTACTTCCGGCTCAATTGCATAAATTTTTGCAGAATAAACTTTATCTGATCCTGAAACCGAAAAATCAATTGTAGAACCTGATTTTACTTGTGAAGCATATTTTTCTGGAATCGAAAATGTAATTTTCAGTTTTCCTGTATTGACTAATTTTGCGACTAAAATTGTTGGGGTAATATACGTTCCGGGTGAGATAGAACGTAAACCAATTTTTCCTGAAAAAGGTGCTTTAACAGATGTTTTAGCGATTTGTGCTCTAATCAATTGACTTTGTGCCTGCGCAGAAGCGTGATCTGCTTTTGCAACGTCAAATTCTTCCTGACTAATTGCCTCTTTTTGAAGTAATAATTTGGCTCTTCGCTCGTTTTCGGCTGCCAAACCTTCTTTGGTTACAGCTTGTCTTAATTGTGCTTTTAATTCGATATCATTTACCTTAAAAAGTACCTGACCTTTATTTACAAAACTCCCTTCATTAAAGTAAATACCTTCAACAATTCCTGAAACTTCACTGTGAATTTCAATCTGCTCATTAGCTTCAATTGACCCTGATAAAGATAGATTATTATCAAAAGTAGTAGTGTTTACTACAATTCCGGTTACAGTTGTTGGAGAGTCTTTATCTCCAAATTTTTTCGATTCGTCGTTTTTACTTTTGTTAGATACCACTCGATAGGCAATAAACCCTCCAAGAACGATAATTAGAAGAGCGTAAATTAGGTTTTTTACTTTCATAAAATAAAGGTGAATTTTTTTGGTATGTGTTTTAGTAAGCTTACAAATTTAACTTTTTGAAGTGAAAACGAAAGCGCTTATCTTTTATTTAACACTTGTATGTACAAGTTTTTCACTTACTTCATTTCTTAGACTATTTTACTTAACAATGGTTTAATGTTGATTTGAAAAAAAAGTTTTTTGCAACTCATTTTTTGCTATTCAAAATAAAAGAAAAAATGCCAAATATCTTTGTTTAAAATGGATTTTTATAAGTTTTTACTTAGTTTATGAGTAAAAATACGTATTTAAAAACCAAGAAAAATCTTTCAATATTGAATTTTAATGCATTTTATCTGATTTATTTTGCACTTTATCGATTTTATTTGTAACATTGATAAGGTTAAACAAAACATTGTTTTTGATACTTGACAACCTGTAATTTTAATTAATAAAATGTTAAAATATGAGAATTGACGCAGTTTTCTAACGAAAAAATAAACTTAGCAAATAATTGCGTTAACAAGTGTTTATCTTTTTTTATTCCCTCACTAAGAAAATAATTAATTTTATGAAGAAAAAAATACTTTTGGCTCTATGGTTTTCATTACTACTTGTTGCAATTTGTACTTTGTTTTGGCAAAATGAATTTAAATATAGTTTGCCAACGCCAATCCCTAAAAATTATCATGAGATAGCTATGGGAAGTAAAATTGATTTAAAATGTTGTCTGGCTGATCACAGACCCGTTTTTATTCATTTTTTTAATCCTGACTGTCCATGTTCCCGTTTTAATATTCCTCATGTAAGTGGATTAATTAAGAAATACGGTGATAGGATTAATTTTAAGATTGTAGTTCTCAACAAACAGAAGAATTTTACGATCGAGGAAATCCAGAAAAAATTTGATGCCAATATTCCTGTATACTTCGACGAAGGAATGGCAAAAAGTTGTGGTGTTTTTTCAACCCCTCAAGCGGTTCTTATTGACGATTCTCAAAAATTATATTACCGCGGCAATTACAATAAAACCAGGTATTGTACTAATGCCGACAGTAATTATGCCCAGCAGGCAATCGAGTCTTTGCTGAAACAAAATCATACCCCTTCATTTGATGCTTTAGCTCTAAGAGCTTATGGATGTTCGTTACCAAGATGCACTAAATAAATCTATCCCTTAACCTAATTATTTTAATTTATGAAAACAAAAGCCAGTTTGAATGAGCAAGATTATCTGTACAATTTTATGTCGACAATGACGCAAAAATCAGATACAATTATTAACTATGTTCTTGGTGCTTATTTCCTTTTCGGAATTGCCTTAGCCTTTAAATATGATACTTTTGAAATAGGAGTAGGTGTGGGGACTTTGAATTTATTGCTGTATTATTCTGCAAAGTTTTTTGTCAAAAGATCCACTTTTTATCAATATGTATTGTCAGTAGTTTTGGCCATATTTATGGCACAGTACATTTATCAAATGCACGGATTGTTTGAGATGCATTTCACGGTTTTCATTGCAAGCACCATCTTAATTATTTACCAAAATTGGAAACTGCAGATTCCGCTTACGCTATTAGTGGTATTACATCACGGAGTTTTGGCGTATATGCAAAATTTTATTTACACAGATCCAAAAGGATTACAACTGTATTTTTCACAGGTTAACTTTGATTTCGAAACATTTATTATACACGTTATATTGGCAGCAGTTGTGTTTTTTATGAACGGATATTGGGCATATTATTTTAAGAAACACAGTCAGAATCATATTTCTAAAATTTCTGATGAATACGAATTGGAGAACATCAAATTGGCATCTGCAAAATATAATTCATTGACAATTACAAAAGACTACAATGACTTTATTCATAGAACAACTCTGGATTTAAAGTTACCGGTAAATTCAGTTTTAAAACTTATTGACGCTTCAAAAGAGCATACTGATAATGATCAATTGCTTAGTTACTTAGAAATGATGAGAGAAAGTGCCAGAAAAATTGATGATTTAGTAAATGATATTCATGTTAAGTCGACAAACGGAAGAGGATAATACTTTATAAGAATTCAACTTTATACGCAGAAAGATCACTGTATATTAATTTAAAATACAAAAAATATGGATACCAGAATTAACCGTCCAACTCCATCAGATAGAGAAGTTGCTTGGAATAAGAACAAAGTATTACTTAGTAAAACAGATACTAAAGGGACAATTCTATACGCCAATGAAGATTTTATAGATGTATCTGGATATGATGAATTTGAGCTCATAGGGCAGCCTCATAACATTATACGTCACCCTGATATGCCAAAAGTAATTTTTAAATTCTTATGGGATAGCATTAAATCAAAGCAGAATATTCATGTAATTATCAAGAATATGTCGAAAACCGGCAGATATTATTGGGTCGTTACCGATTTTAAAATCATAGCTGATGCCGATGGAGAGATCGTAGGGTACTTTGGAACCAGAAAAGCAGTTCCTGAGGATGTTGTCACAAAGTTTATAGAGCCTTTGTATAAAAAACTTTTGCTAATTGAAGAGGCAAGCGGACTTCACGCCTCTGAGGAATACTTAATTGGATTTTTAGAAGAGCGCAAGAAAACCTATATGGAATATATCGATCATCTTGTAACAACAGGAAAAGACGATAAAAACAAAGTGAGTAAAGGTTTATTCAACGGCCTTTTTGAAAAGAAAGCAACACCTCCAAAAAAATAATGATTTAACCAAACTGTATATGCTTCATTGAATCAAGTAAAATATTCAAAATTTAAAGTTTGACTCCCAACAAATTCAAATCACCTTTAGAAATGATAATTGAATATTTAGAACTTAAAGACAAACTTAAGTTTGATACAATGAAGTATATTTTTTTTGAAATTCCAATTTTCAAATTTTCAGATTCCAATTAAAAAAATCCAAATTCCAATCCTGCGGATGGCTTCGGGATATATTCAAACTTAGAAACTTAGCATCTCAGAACCTTAGCACCTTAGGATCTTAGCTAATATAATTCCAAATGTTTTTCTTTTTTGTCAGCTCAATAAAAACAGCTTTTAAGACAGCATGTTCAGCTTTTTGTAGTGGTCCGTCCTCTTTAAGGATTTTCATTGCATAATTTCGGGCGAGACTCAAAATATCACGATCACGAACAATATCGGCAATTTGAAGATTTAAAACACCACTTTGCTGTGTTCCCATTAAATCTCCGGGACCACGAAGTTTAAGATCAACTTCGGCGATTTCAAAACCATCATTGGTTTGAACCATAGTTTCCATGCGGGTTTTGCTATCGGAACTTAGTTTATGACTCGTCATTAAAATACAATAACTTTGTTCGGCACCACGACCAACACGACCTCGTAATTGATGAAGCTGCGACAATCCAAAACGCTCTGCACTTTCGATAATCATCACACTGGCATTTGGTACATTTACACCAACTTCAATAACGGTTGTTGCCACCATAATATTAGTTTTTCCTTCAGAAAAACGTTTCATTTCAGCATCTTTATCTGCCGGTTTCATTTTTCCGTGTAAGATCGAAATCGAGTATTGAGGCAACGGAAAATCACGGGAAATACTTTCGTAACCATCCATTAAATCTTTAAAATCCATTTTTTCAGATTCCTGAATCAGTGGATAAACAATATAAATTTGTCTTCCCAGAGCAATTTCATCCCGAAGAAATTTCCAAACTTTCAAACGATTACTATCAAAACGATGAACAGTTTGAATAGGTTTTCGGCCGGGAGGTAATTCATCAATTACAGAAATGTCCAAATCGCCATACAAACTCATCGCTAAAGTTCGTGGAATAGGAGTGGCAGTCATCACCAAAACGTGTGGAGGAATTTCGTTTTTCTTCCATAATTTAGAACGCTGCTCTACACCAAATCTGTGTTGCTCATCAATTACGGCTAAACCCAGATTCTGAAATTTTACCTTATCTTCTAATAAAGCATGAGTTCCTATTAGAATATGCAAACTACCGCTTTCAAGCTCCTCGTGAATGATTTTTCGAGCAGCAGTTTTAGTCGAACCCGTAAGTATTTTGATATTAATGTTTAATGTTTTTGCTAATTCTGATAAACCAATAAAATGCTGATTTGCTAAAATTTCTGTAGGCGCCATCAAGCAAGCCTGAAAACCATTATCGATTGCCAAAAGCATGCTCATAAATGCCACAATAGTTTTTCCGGAACCAACATCACCTTGCAATAAACGATTCATTTGAGCATTGCTCCCCATATCTGAACGAATTTCTTTGATTACTCTTTTTTGAGCATTGGTAAGTTCAAACGGTAAATGATTTTGATAAAATTCATTAAAAAATTCACCCACTTTTATAAATGGATGCCCTTTTATTTTATGTTTCCGAATGAGGTTTTTAGTAATTAATTGCAGCTGAATAAAGAATAACTCTTCAAATTTTAATCTGAATTGGGCTTTCGCTAAAACCTCAGTGCTTTTAGGAAAATGTATGTTGAATAAAGCGGCTCTTTTTGAAACTAATTTTAACTCTTCGATCAAATAAGAAGGGAAAGTTTCTGTGAATAAAGCTTGAGTTTCAATAAACAATTGCTCCATCATTTTATTAATTGTCCGATTTGAAATTCCTCTGTTTGACAAGGTTTCGGTCGAAGGATAAACAGGTTGCATGGCAGAGCGAAGGCTTTTTTCATGCTCAGTCAACAATTCAATTTCCGGATGCGCCATACTAAATTGGCTTCCATACAAAGAGCATTTCCCAAAAATCACACAAACTTCATTCAGTTTTAGACTTTCACGAATCCATTTATGTCCCTGAAACCAGTTAAGGTCAATTTGCCCGGTATCATCCACGAAAGTGGCAACCAGACGTTTTTTGTTTTTGGCAAATTCAACCGTTTTTATATTGATTATTTTTCCAATAATCTGAACTTCTGTACCCGTATTTTGAAGCTCGTTTATTCTGTAATAACGTGTTCGGTCAATATACCTATTCGGAAAAAAATTAACTAAATCCCTATATTTATGAATTCCCAATTCCTTACGAAGCAATTGACCACGATTTGGGCCAACACCTTTTAAGTATTCGATGGGAGTTTCAAGGAGATTGTTAGACATTTTTTTTAGACTTCTTAGATTTTAGACTGGCTTAGATTTTTAAATTTTAGATAAAAGAATATAGAATAAAGAGAATAGATTTATGTCTTTATTCTATATTCTTTCATCTTTCTTTTCAGAAAAGCGAAGATAGATTTTAATTAGGAAATTTGAAAGTACATCTGTTTTGAAAAATTGAATGTTATAAAAAAGCACATTGGTCTTTTTAAAGTTTAAAAGAAAAATATTTTAATGGGTATAAATACTTGATTTTTAAATATATCTGGTTTTTTATGCTCGTAATTATCTTACAATATCGTATCTTTATTCTGTAAGATTTTAGCTTTAAAAAATAAAGAACTATTTTCTAATCACTAACTAAAAACATTTAAATCTAATTAAAAAAAATTATTATGGAAACAAATGGATTTGCCGAAACGACACAAAACAATCACATTGTAACGCCTTTTAGAGTAGGAAGCTGGCTTCCGTCTGATCAAAAAATTCTTCAGAATTGGATGAATAATCTAATTGAAGAAACAGATATAAAGCGAAGAGATTTATTACCTGTTATTGCCGAATTTAAGGCATTTATAGAAAATGACCCTGAAGCTTTTATGTATTTTAATCTGATGTTTAGTCAGGTTCCAAAAAAATACAGAAAAGATCCAAGCGGACACAAACAAGTGCGTGATTACCATCATATGCTTCAATTGTTTAATACCATAATGACTCATGCTCCAGAATTTAATACAAGCGGAGTTGTTGGTTTCCCAATTAACGCTATATTAGATTGGTCAATGGGAACTGAGGCTGGTTACGCCGCTTTTTTGAATGAAAAAGTAAACAATCAATTTAAAAGAATATTAAATGAATGGGCAATTTTCCTGAAATCTGCTGATTCTTGTGCGGTTTTAAATAAAGATCCGAAGCGTGGTTGGTTTGGGAAAGATGCGATGGATGCGATGCCTAATTTTGATACTGAATTCGTATGTCAGCCTGAATTAGAGCATCATGGTTATACGTCTTGGGATAATTTCTTTACACGTGAGTTTAGACCGGGGCAGCGACCTCTGGCAAGTCCTGCTGATGATAATGTTATCACAAATGCCTGCGAATCGGCACCCTATAGAATTGCCGAAAATGTTAAAGCGAGAGATAAATTCTGGATAAAAGCGCAGCCATATTCTGTTGAACACATGATGGCAGGAGATCCTTTTTTAGAGAAATTTATTGGTGGTACCATTTATCAGGCCTTTTTAAGTGCGTTAAGTTACCATCGTTGGCATAGTCCGGTAAGCGGCACTATTGTTAAGGCATACACTGTAGACGGAACTTATTATGCCGAAGCTATTTCAGAAGGTTATGATGATGCGGGACCAAATGATTCACAAGGTTATATTACTGAATTAGCAACTAGAGCACTTATTTTTATTGAATCAGACAATCCAAAAATAGGTTTAATGTGCTTTATGCCTGTTGGAATGGCCGAAGTATCTTCTTGTGAAATAACAGTTTATGAAGGACAACATGTTAAAAAAGGAGAGCAGTTAGGAATGTTCCATTTTGGAGGGTCAACTCATTGTTTGTTTTTTGGTCCTCAGGTAAAACTTGCTTTTGATATGCATGGGCAAAAACCGGGATTGAATTCTAGTAATATTCCATTAAAATCTAAGATTGCTACGGTGTTATAAAGGACTAAATTATAGTTTAAATAGCTCTTCATTAAAACTCTGTCTGAAATATGGCAGAGTTTTTTTTGTTAATAGAATTTAGAATGCAAATATTGTAAACTTAACAAGTTATAACGCAACCATTTTACGAAAGTACAATCTTACTTAATAACAACCTAAAACTTTAAAAATGAAAAAAAATATACTTTTAGTTGCATCTATTCTTATGCTTGTTTCATGCTCATCTAATGATTCAGAAAATAAAGCAGTAGTTGCTGATTATTACGGAAAATGGACTAATGTTATTGAAGCTAAAGATATTAATAACCTTTATGTTTGGAGGGAATCTTATGAATTTAATAAAGACAATACTTTTAAAAAGACAAGAATTGACCATGATGTAACTACAACAGCATCAGGGAGATTTGAAACCTCGACTAGCGAAAGAGGAATTAGTTTTAAATTGACTTATACAAGTGATAGTAATTTAATATTGAATTGTTCTAATAGTTTAATAGAAAATTTGACTATAATTAAAACAGGTTATTTAGACAATGATGGTCGTATGTGTGATGCGGAGTCAACGTATGAGAAAACGAAATAAAAATCGTAAATTTGCTAAACAATAAAAAAGTATTCAGTTTTTAAAATTGAATACTTTTTGTTTTTAAACTAAAAAATAAAATGACAACACATTTAGCACTTTTACGAGGAATCAATGTTTCAGGACATAATATGATGAAAATGGAAGCTTTGAGAGCAATGTTAGAAAACATTGGTTTTAAAAATGTGCGAACTTATCTTCAATCCGGGAATGTTTTTGTTGACACAGAAGAAGAAAGTGCATCAAAAGTTGGTTTTATGATCAAACAGGAAATCTTTAAAGTCTTCGGACATGAAGTTCCAACGATTGTGATTACAAAAGAAGATTTGGAATTGTGTTTTAAAAACAGTCCATTTTTGAAAGAAAAAGAAGTTGATACTAAAAAACTATATGTGGCTTTTGTTTCAATTGCGCTTAAAAGCGAAAATATCAACGATCTAAAAATAAGTCAGTTTAAACCTGATGAAGCAAGTATTGACGGCAATCGGATTTTTATAAAATATGCTGTTGGAGCAGGAAAAACAAGATTTGATCAAAAATATATCGAGAAAAAACTGAATGTAACGGCAACAATTAGAAACTGGAATACGGTTACCAATTTGCTTGAAATGTATGGACAATAGTGATATTTTTCGCCACGAATTTCGCAAATTTACACAAATCAATTCGTGAAAATTTGTGAAATTCGTGGCGAAAAAATAATTATCTAATTATCACATTAATCTCTCACCCATTTTAGCATTGTTGGGAATGCATCTTTGTTTTCTTTTAATGCGCGTTCTTTTCCTAAGGTAAGCCCAGTCCATTCGAGAAAAGGCAGACCGATATAAACTTCATTATCAAAGTTTGAAATTAACCACTCTGATTCATTTTTATAACCTTCGGAATGAAAAACAAATTCAGTTTCTAATTGTAAATGTTTTACCGCAGCAAATGACCAAAGAATAGTGGCCATTTCTTCCGCTTCAGAAGGCCAGGAAGCTAACATTTCACTAGTTCCCGCAATATTTCTTTCTAAAGGAGTAGTAACGGCTAAATGCCCTGCTTCATGCAAAATATCACCTGGATGTAATAGTTTTTCATAGTCAATATAAATACAGTTTGAACCTAAACTCAATCCTGGTAAAAAAGTTTCATCCAGTTCTTTTTCAATTACAGTAATCCCAATTTCATTCAGGAATGACAAGATTTTTGTAACTTCCAAACTGTTCTTTTTTATTGACATAAAGCTAAATTTTAAGGAATTTTTTTTGAAATTTAAATCAAATCACAATACCAAAATCCAAAGTCAAAAGCATCACTTGAATTTGTATCGCAAGCTGTATTTGAAGAATCTTCTGTTTTAGGTTTTTCGTATTTACGGTAAACAATTTCTCCAATTTCAAAATGAATTGGTTCAGAAAAAATTGGTCCATCAAAAGTAAAGGTGTGAAATTCGCCATTCTCGCCACAAACATCTACATTATCTGGCAAATCATTTATAAAATCCTGATCGATTACTCGGCCAACAAAACTTTTATCTAAGTAACGTTCGTTTACACAAACTACAATAGTTTTAAATCCTAACGAAATAAATTCCTGAATCAAATCATGAGTTGGGATTTTCCAGATTGGAAAAATGCCTTCAAATCCTATTTTGGCTAATTGGTCTTCCCTGTATTTTCGTAAATCTTCCAGAAATATATCCCCAAAAACCGAATATGTAATGCCTTGCTCTTTTAATTCAGTCAAACTTTTGGTCATTACATTCTCATAAACTTCCATCGTTGGCATTTCTGGAATCTGCAAAATTTTCAGAGGCAAACCAATACTTTTTGCTTGTGCTTCAAGTAATTCAACACGAACGCCATGCATCGAAATACGCTGAAACTGTTGATTGACACTCGTTAATAAATATTCGATTTTAAAATCAGGATTTTGTAAAATTTTGTATAAAGCAAGTGCTGAATCTTTTCCGCTGCTCCAGTTAAATAAGGCTTTTTTTGGTGTTGGCACGATAATATAATTTTCTGTTGGTAAACTTACAAATTTCGTTCGATTTGTTGATGAAACCTTTGTAACTTTGAATTTCTTGCACGCCAAAAAATGACATTATTTAAAGATAAGTATAAAATAGATTCTAAGAGGTTGAAAAATTGGGATTATTCCAGTCAAGCAGTTTATTTTATTACATTAGTTACAAAAAATAGAGAATGTATTTTTGGATCTATTGAAGAGGATAAAATGATTTTGAATGAGAATGGACAAATAGTTGAAAAGGAACTTCTAAAATCAATAAAAATTCGCAAAGATTGGTTTTTCCATAATTGGATCGTTATGCCTAATCATATTCATTTATTGATTGAAATTCAGGATAATCAGATTCCTGTAGAAACAAATAATTTACACACGCATATTGTAGAGGCGCACAGCAGTGCGTCTACGTCCGGCATATCGACAAATTTAGAGACAAACATACCAAACGTGCCAAACATTGGCGAGACGCACTGCTGTGCGCCTCTACGTGATAATTGGAACGCGAATGGGAACGTTAATTGGAACGGAAACGAGAACCAAAATCAGAATAAAAATCTATTAGATACACCATTATCTCGTAAACCAAATTCAATATCATCATTTGTTGCAGTTTTTAAATCTATTACGACAAAACAAATTAATGGAATTGATTCAATATGGCAATCTAATTATCACGATCATATTGTTCGCAATTACAAAACTTTTGAAACTATTTATAATTATATAAAAACCAACCCAAGATCTTGGGAAACGGATTCTATGAAACATTAATTTTCAATGAAATACATCTTTCTATTCTTTACCAGTTTCATTTTTGCGCAACAAACCCAATTTGTCGATTTTAAATCGGTTAATGCACATTTGAAATTAAATACCTCAGATAAATCAATTGCAGGATCAGTAGAATATCAGTTTGATGTCCTGAAACCAATTGATACTATTAAAATTGATGCTAAAGACATGGAGTTTTCTAAAATTCTAATCAATCAAAAAGAAGTTAATTTTATAAATACAGGCAAACAATTAGAACTAATCGATAATTTTCAAGAAGGAAAAAATAAATTAACTTTTGATTATTGGGCAAAACCAAAACAGGCTTTATATTTTATAGATATAGAAAATTCAGAAGCTCAGATCTGGACGCAAGGGCAGGGAAGATACACCAGTAATTGGTTTCCAAGTTTTGATGATGTCAATGAAAAATTGATTTTCAATTTAGGAATCACTTTCAATAAAGAATATCAGGTAATCTCAAACGGAGTTTTAAAAGAGAAAACTACAAATGGTGATTTAACCCAATGGCAATACGAAATGGAAAAATCAATGAGTTCTTATTTAGTGATGCTCTCTATTGGGAAATATGATAAAAAAGAACTGAAAGCTAAATCAAAAATTCCGTTAGAATATTATTTAGAGAATAAAGATATAAATCGTTTTGAATCAACGTATCGTTATTCGAAGCGGATATTTGATTTTTTAGAGAAAGAAATAGGAGTAGATTATCCGTGGGAAATCTACAGAGAAATTCCGGTTCGGGATTTTTTATATGCCGGAATGGAAAACACAACTTCAACGCTTTTCGCGACACGTTATGTTGTAGATTCTATTGGTTTTGAAGATCGAAATTATACCAATGTAGATGCACATGAATTAGCACACCATTGGTTTGGTGATTTAATTACTGCAGAAAGCAGTACGCACCACTGGCTTCAGGAAGGTTTTGCAACTTATTATGCTTTGCTTGCAGAGAGGGATATTTATGGAGATGATTATTTTTATTCGAAGTTGTATGATACCGCACAACAAATCAAATTTGCTTCCAGAACAGATTCAGTTCCGGTTCTGAATGCCAAAGCAAGTTCTCTGACTTTTTATGAAAAAGGTGCATGGGCGTTGTTTGTTTTGCACGAATCGATTGGAGATAAAGCGTTCAAAAAAGCCATAAAAAGTTACCTGAAAAAATATGCATATCAAAATGTAAACACACAAAACTTTTTTGATGAAATTAAGAAAGTTTCTGATTTTGATTTAGATAAATTCAAAAAAACATGGTTAGAATCGCCTACATTTGATACCGCTACAGCAAATACTTTATTGAGTAAAAATAAAGTAATTCAGATTCGTTTAGAAGTTGATAAACTGAAGAAAACACCATTAGCCGAAAAAGAATCTTTTCTGAAAAAAACGTTGGAATCTGATGCTTACCAAAGTATAAAACAAGCTATTGTAGATCAGTTAGGAAAAGAAAAGTATGAAGATAAAAAGGCGCTCTTGCTTACAGCTTTAAAAACGAATAATGTTCAGGTTCGACAAGATGTTGCAGCTACGTTAACTAAAATTCCAGAAGATTTTAGATTAGAATATGAAACTTTATTGGATGATAAATCATATCAAACTCAGGAAATTGCTTTATTTTGGTTGTGGAAAAACTTTCCTGATCATCGCTCAGAATATCTTGATAAATCTAAAAACTGGATTGGTTTTAATGATTATAATCTTCGTACAATGTGGCTTTCATTAGCTTTATCAACGCCCAATTACAGTAATAATTCTGAAGCTTTGGTTAGTGAATTAATTTCTTTTTCATCTACAAAATATGAGGCAACAACGAGACAAAATGCGCTTGAAAAACTAATTTCGTTTAAAATTATTAACGATCAGGTTTTGAGTAATTTAGTTTCGGCTACAACGCATCACATGTGGCAGTTTTCTAAGTTTGGAAGAGAGACAATTCGATTTTTATTAAAAAATTCGGAAATGCGTGTTTCATTTGAAAGAATTTTGCCTAATTTGACCCCTGATGAACAATTTCAATTGAATCGTTTGTTGAAAGAGAAAGAAGTAGAAAAGAAGTAGAGAAGCAAGAATAAGGACTTGAAGAGGCAAGAATAAAGATTTCAAGATTTAGCGAAGCATCTTTCATCTTGACTCTTTATCTTCTAAAAACCCAAAAACAAAAACAAAATAATACCTACAATATATTTATGAGAGCATTGGTTATTTCTGGTGGAGGAAGTAAGGGCGCATTTGCCGGCGGTGTGGCGCAATACCTGATTGAAGAGAAAAATCATGAATATGATTTGTTTATAGGAACTTCTACGGGGAGCTTGCTAATTCCTCATTTGGCATTAGGTCACATCAAGAAAATTCACTCGGTTTATACCAATGTCACAATGGGCAGTATTTTTAATATTTGTCCGTTTGTGGTTAAAAACAAAGATGGAATAGACATTGTAACCATTAATCACTTCAATGTTTTACGTCAGTTTTTTAAAGGAAAAAGAACATTTGGAGAAAGCAAAGGCTTAAAGAGATATATTCAGAATAATTTCAGTCTCTCTGATTTTAATAAGCTTAAAAAACTTAATAATGATGTTATAATTACAGTCACTAATTTTACTAAGAATGAATCAGAATATAAATCTATAAAAGATTGCAGTTATGATGAATTCTGTGATTGGTCCTGGATTTCCAGTAATTATGTTCCGTTTATGAGTTTGGTCGAGAAAAATAATTATGAATACGGCGACGGCGGATTTTCGAGTTTGGTTCCCATTCGTGAAGCAATTAATCGTGGCGCAACAGAAATTGATGTAATTATACTGGAAACCGAAGTTAATATGGACAAAACCGTTATTGGTAAAAATCCGTTTTCATTGATGATCGATTTGTTCCGAATTGCTTTAGATCAGGTTGAAAAACATGATATTGCTATAGGAAAACTTATGGCAAACAATAAGAATGTGAAACTTAATTTATATTACACTCCGACAAAACTGACAAATAATGCACTTATTTTTAATAAAGAAGTGATGAAAGTGTGGTGGAAACAAGGTTTTGAATATGCTCAGAATAAGTCTGAAATTATGAGTGATAATAGGTAATTTTAAATTGTTGATTTTAGATTTTTGAGATACTGCGGGATTTAAAATTTAAGGTTACAAGTGATAACAAGTAATAGAAATTAATTTAGCATGATAATATCTTTTGATCTGGATGATACTTTAATTTCTAAAAGTAAGTTTAAATTAGAAAAAACAAATTTTCTTCAGAGGCTTCTCGGTATTGAATGTCTAAGAAAAGGGACCATAGATTTATTTAAAGACCTAAAAAAACAAAAACATAAAATTTATATTTACACAACTTCGTATAGAAATTCCATAAGAATAAAATGGATGTTTTATTCTTATGGAATTTCTGTTGATTATGTAATTAACCAACAGAAACACCAAAAAAAGATTGGGAAAAGAAATATTCATTGTTCAAAATTCCCTCCTATGTTTAATATTGATATTCACGTAGATGATTCAATTGGAGTTGAAATGGAAGGTGAAAAATATGGTTTCAAAACCATTATAATTTCTGAAACAGATGAAAATTGGACTCAAAGAATCTTGAGTAAAATACATTTAAATCAAAAATAGAAATCTTACCAAAGTTCTGCAACTTCATTTTTAATATATCCTAAAGCAGCATTACTTGGCGATTGTTTTTCTAATAAATCATTCAAAATTACTTCACGTAATTTATCTGCACTATCAACGCGATCGCTCATTGCGGCTTTACGAATCATTTGTATGGTCGAGTTTTTTGCCGTAGTAATGATGGTCCAACATTCATCAGACATATAAATTTGTTGAGTTAAATTATGCTCAAATTCTTGCTCGATTTGGTCGATTACATAGTTTTCATAATCACGCTTTTCCTGAGAAATTGGTGTAATTCTAATCAATAATTTGGTCAGATTGATACGCTCTAAATATAGAGTCATACGCTCGTAAGCCTGTAAACGTATAGGTAAAGATTGTTTCTGATATTCTCTGTTTAATAAAAAAGCACGTTTTTTATCATTGTTTTTTATGTGTAGTTCAAAAAAACTATAAGCCACAAATCCCGTTACGATAGCAGGCAAAGTATAACTGGCTAATTCTATAATTCTTGTAAAATCCATTTGAATAATTTTTTCAACAAAAATATACTTTTTGATGAGAAAACAACATTATTTTTATTGTAATAAATGAAATGGAAGCCTACTTTTGTGCACAATTCTCTAAACCGACTGAAACCCAATATAAATGGAATCATACATCATAATTTTGCTTTGTTTAGCGGCTTTTGCTGCAGGATTTATTGATGCGATTGTAGGCGGCGGCGGACTGATTCAGACTCCAATGGGATTGATTTTATTACTTAATTTACCTGTTTCGACAGTTATAGGATCTTTAAAACTACCGGCATTTACCGGAACTGCTTTTGCGGCTTTTCAATACCTTAAAAAAGTTATTATTCAGTGGAAATTGTTGTTGATTATGATGTGTTTGGCGGTTCCGTCAGCATTTTTGGGTTCTACTTTATTGACTTATGTAAGTAATGATTTTATGAAGCCGCTTTTGTTGGTGGTTTTATCTCTTTTGCTGATTTATACGTATGCAAAGAAAAATTTTGGACAACATGAAGCCAAAGATCATTCAGCTAAAACTCAAATATTATATGCAGTTGTTATCAGTATAATTGTTGGTTTCTATGATGGGTTTATTGGCCCCGGAACCGGAAGTTTTCTGGTAGTTGCTTTTATTGCCTTGATGGGTTTTGACTTTTTGCACGCTTCTGCGAATGCTAAAATGGTAAATCTGGCAACGAATTTTGGATCAATTTGTTTGTTTATGCTTAAAGGAAAAATTATTTGGGTAATCGCAATTCCAATGGCAATTAGTAATGGACTTGGCGGATGGCTTGGTGCAAAACTGGCAATTAATAAAGGAAACGGTTTTATTAGAGTTTTCTTTTTGGTAGTTGTAATTGGGACTTTGATTCGATTTGCTTACGACGTTTTTTATAAATAGTCTTTTTTGAACCATATAAGTGATATAAGTAATTATAAGTTGTAGCTTGAATAAGGTTTAAAATTTTAAATCATATAAGATTTACGGGCCTTATTTAAGTAATTAGGATTAAATGGACTTACATCACTTATATGGTTCAAAATATTTTTTAAAACACAATTGTTTGTTTTTAGCCCCGATAGAGGTGGTATCCTCGCAGTGAAACGGAGAGATAAAGCCGAAAGCGGGAACTATGTTTCATAAAATGCCAATTGTTTTGCTTCAAAAAAACTCAGAAACTTAGTATCTGAGAAACTTAGTATCTTAAAAAAAGGTAGTAGCTTATTAAATCATTAATTCTTATTTTTGCATAATATGGAGAAAAATTTCATGCAAAAGTACATTGACCAACTCAATGAAGCGCAACGACAACCCGTTCTGAAGAAAGACGGGCCAATGATTATTATTGCTGGTGCAGGTTCGGGAAAAACCCGTGTTTTAACTATTAGAATTGCTTATTTGATGGCGCAAGGTGTTGACGCTTTCAATATTTTATCGCTTACGTTTACGAATAAAGCTGCTCGTGAAATGAAGCACAGGATTTCGGACATCGTGGGTACATCTGAAGCAAAAAATCTTTGGATGGGAACTTTTCACTCGATTTTTGCTCGTATTCTTCGTGCGGAATCGGATCATTTGGGATATCCATCCAATTTTACAATTTATGATTCTCAGGATTCGGCAAGATTGATTTCTTCTATTATTAAGGAGATGCAGCTGGATCGGGATATTTATAAACCAAAACAAATTTTAGGTCGAATTTCTTCGTACAAAAACAGCTTAATTACAGTAAAAGCGTATTTTAATAATCCTGAATTGGTAGAAGCCGACGCTATGGCTAAAAGACCAAGATTAGGAGAAATTTATCAGCAATATGTTGAGCGTTGTTTTAAAGCGGGCGCAATGGATTTTGATGATTTATTGTTGAAAACGAATGAGTTATTAACTCGTTTCCCGGAAGTTTTAGCAAAATATCAGAATCGTTTTAGATATATTTTGGTTGATGAGTACCAGGATACAAATCACTCTCAATATTTGATTGTTAGGGCTTTATCAGATAAGTTTCAGAATATTTGTGTGGTAGGTGATGATGCGCAGAGTATTTATGCTTTCCGTGGTGCTAATATTAATAATATTCTGAATTTCCAGAAAGATTATGAAGGTGTAATAATGTTCCGTTTAGAGCAAAATTACCGTTCAACTAGAAATATCGTTGAAGCCGCAAATACGGTGATGGAGCATAATAAAACGAAACTGGATAAAGTAGTTTGGACTGCAAATGATTTTGGACAAAAGATAAAGGTACATCGCAGTTTGACAGATGCCGAAGAAGGACGTTTTGTGGCGAGTACAATTTTTGAACAGAAAATGCAGAATCAGCTGCACAATGGTGCATTTGCAATTTTGTATCGTACCAACGCGCAGTCGCGTGCGATGGAAGACGCACTGAGAAAACGTGATATTCCGTATCGAATTTATGGTGGATTATCATTTTATCAACGTAAAGAGATTAAGGATGTTTTGTGTTATTTACGTTTGGTAATTAATCCAAAAGATGAAGAAGCTTTGGTTCGTGTGATTAATTATCCGGCACGTGGAATTGGAGATACTACTGTTGAAAAACTTACGATTGCTGCTAATCATTACAAACGTTCTATTTGGGAAGTAATGGTGAATATTGATAAAATTGACTTGAAATTAAACGCAGGAACGAAGAATAAAATAAATGATTTTGTTACGATGATTCAGAGTTTTCAGGTGATCGATCAAAATCATGACGCTTTTTATATTACAGATTATGTAGCCAAAAAAACGGGTCTTGTTCAGGAATTGAAGAAAGATGCTACACCGGAAGGAATGGCGAAAATTCAGAATATCGAAGAGCTTTTGAACGGTTTAAAAGATTTTACTGAAGGACAAAAAGAAATTGACGGTGCAAGAGGTGCTTTATCTGAATTTATGGAAGATGTGGCGCTTGCAACCGATTTAGATAAAGATACTTCTGATGAAGATCGTGTGGCTTTGATGACGATTCACTTAGCAAAAGGTCTTGAGTTTCCTCATGTTTTTGTAGTGGGAATGGAAGAAGACTTGTTTCCGAGTGCGATGAGTATGAGTACCAGAAGTGAATTAGAAGAAGAACGTCGTTTATTTTACGTAGCTTTAACACGTGCGGAACATCAGGCGTATTTGACGTATGCGCAATCGCGTTATCGTTGGGGAAAATTGACAGATAGCGAACCATCACGTTTTATTGAAGAAATTGACGGACAATATCTGGAATATTTAACTCCTGCGGAAAGTAATTATCGCTATAAATCGCCTATAGATGGTGACATTTTTGGAGATATTGATAAATCAAAATTAAGATTGGCAAAACCGGTAGGATCAACTCCGCCGAAATATATTACGGATAATCAGCCAAAACCGGATTTAAATATTCGTAAATTAAAACCAGTTACAGGAACGAACCCAAATAGTACTGCACCTAATTTATTCGACAATAAACTGACGATTGGAAATGTGGTTATGCACGAACGTTTTGGGAAAGGTGAAGTTGTAAACTTAGAAGGTGTTGGCGCTGATAAAAAGGCTGAAATAAAATTTGAAGTTGGAGGTCTTAAAAAGCTTTTACTTCGTTTTGCAAAATTAGATGTTGTAGGGTAGAAAAATGTTTCAAGTTTCAGGTTTCAAGTTGCTGTTGAGTAATTTGAAACTTGAAACAGATAAAACTTTAAACAAAAAACAAAAATGGCCGAATTCGTAAAAATATATCCTGATAAACCTAGTGAAGCGGCAATTGCCAAAGTGGTAAAAGTGCTTCAAAACGGAGGTTTGGTAATTTATCCAACTGATACTGTTTACGGTTTAGGTTGTGATATTACCAATTCGCGTGCGTTAGAAAAAATTGCAAAAATTAAAGGGGTAAAATTAGAGAAAGCAAATTTTTCATTCATTTGCCACGATTTAAGTAATTTATCAGATTACGTTCGTCAGATTGATACATCGACTTTTAAGATCCTAAAAAGAGCTTTACCAGGACCTTATACTTTTATTTTACCGGGAAATAATAATTTGCCAAAAGAGTTTAAAAAGAAAACCACGGTTGGTATTCGTGTTCCTGATAATAATATTGTTTTAGAAATTGTTCGTCAATTAGGTAATCCAATAGTTTCGACTTCTATTCGTGATGAAGATGATGTAATAGAGTATACGACTGATCCTGAATTGATTTTTGAGAAATGGCAAAATCTTGTAGACCTAGTAATTGATGGTGGTTATGGAGATAATGTTGGTTCAACTATCATCGACTTATCAGAGTTTGAACCGGTTATTGTCAGAGAAGGTAAGGGTGATATTGATATTTTGTAAAAAAATACTGAAAACGTATAATAGTTAAAAATAAATAACTAATTTTATTGTAGTTAAAATTTAGTTAGTTAATTTAAAATAATGTTATTCTTGATTTCTATTTAATTGGTTATTAAAAAAATTAAGAATACATAAAAGCAGGTCAATTGACCTGCTTTTTTTGTATTATAAAGTATGTGAAAAACTTAAATTACTTGGCTTGTTTTTTCATTTCTTTTTCAATCATATCATAGAATTGATCGATTTTTGGCATAACAACGATACGAGTTCTTCTGTTGCGTGCTTTGTTATCTGGAGTATCATTTGCAACTAAAGGTACATATGAACTTCTACCAGCAGCAATTAATTTAGCTGGGTTAACCCCTAGATCATTTGTTAAGACACGAACGATAGAAGTAGAACGTTTAACACTTAAATCCCAGTTGTCTAACAAAACTCCGTTGCTTTTGTAAGGAACGTCATCTGTGTGACCTTCAACCATACATTCAAAATCAGGTTTGTCATTTACTACTTTTGCAACTTTAGCTAAAACAGATTTAGCTTTATCACTTACATCGTAGCTACCGCTTTTAAATAATAATTTATCTGCAATAGAGATAAATACAACTCCTTTTTCAACATTGATTTCGATATCTGGATCGTTGATTCCAACTGCTCCTTTTAAACTTGTAACTAAAGCAAGTGTTACACTGTCTTTTTTAGTTAAAGCATCTTGAAGTCTTGATATTTTTAAATCTTTTTCTTTTAAACTTTCTAAAGATTTTTCAAGGTTTTCAGCTCCTTTAGTAGTTAATACAGTTAAATCTTTAGAGCTATTGATTAAGTCTTGATTATGTTGTTTGTAACTTTCAGCTGTAGCTGCTAATCCTGCTTTTTCTTCAAGACAAGAGTTTAATTTTACAGTGCAAGAGTTTAATAAATCTTGGGTTTCTTTGTTCTTAGCTTCTAACGCAGCATATTGCTTTTTCGATACACACGAAGTTAAGGCTGTTAATACTGTTAGCGCAATTACTATTTTTCTCATAGATATTATATTTAATTAAACGTTGATTACAAATTTAGTTTTTAATATTTTGATTACTGTTAAAGATTTCTTTAAAAACACCCAATTTCCTGATGTAATAAAGGTAAACGATACTTTTAACGGTATAGTATTGTTGTATTTGAAAATCTTTTCTTTTTCTTATATACTTTAAAGATATGTAATAAAACGAAAAGTGTGCTTTTAAAATGGCCAAAGTATGGCTAAACCTCCCTTGTGTAAGAAATCGAATACCAGCAATACCGTCTAAAATCATTCGAAAGAGAATCACAAAAAACAGCCTTTTTTTAGGTAAGTTTTTAACAAGCATTAATAGTGAATTTCTAAAATTCAAAAATGTCTTTCTTGGATTTCCATGCTCTAATGTTGCACCTCCAACATGATAAACAACAGATCCTGAGTTGTATTTTATAATGTGCCCTTCGTTTGCAGTTCTCCAGCATAAATCAATTTCTTCCTGATGTGCAAAAAAGCTTTCGTCAAATCCGCCTAATTCATGATATACTTCGCTTCTGATAAAAAAACAAGCTCCCGAAGCCCAAAATAATTCACAATTATCGTCGTACTGGCCATTGTCTTTTTCGATGGTTTCAAAAATTCGGCCACGACAGAACGGAAAACCGTATTTATCAATAAATCCGCCAGCGGCACCCGCATATTCAAAATATTCTTTATTCTTAAAATCAAGTATTTTAGGCTGAATTATAGCAGTTTGTTTTTCAGTATCAAAAGTTTGAATTATTGGTTTAAGCCAATTCTCCGTCACTTCAATATCTGAATTTACTAAAGCATAAATTTCAGCTTTAATATGCTGCAAAGCATCATTATAGCCTTTTGCAAAACCGTAATTTCCAGTGTTTTGAACAATTTTAATAGATGGGAAATTTTGTTTGACAAAATTTATAGAATCATCAGTCGATGCATTATCTGCTACATATATAGTAGCTTCTTCTGAAAACTGAATAATTGAAGGTAAAAATTGTTCCAACAACTTTACACCGTTCCAATTTAAAATGACAACAGCTATTTTATCCAAAAGTAATTTTTGTTTTATTTGAGTATTTTTATTTGTTATAATCCGGCAAGTCTCTTAAAAACTGGTATTTTTCGTTTTCAAAATCCATTTGACAATAAAAATGGCTGAGACCATTCGTTACATTCAAAAACCGTGCCTGCATTGTCATATTATAACGGGCAATTTGATCAAAAGTTGCCTGAGAAATTTTCACCTCAGGCGCCTTGCACTCTACTAATATATGTATAGAACCATCAGAATTAAAGACCACAACATCGTATCGTTTTCGTAATCCGTTGACAGTTAAAACTTTTTCTACATTAATAAGTGATTTGGGGTATTTTTTTTCATTCATCAAGAAATGAACAACGTGTTGCCGAACCCATTCTTCAGGTGTAAGAATGATAAATTTTTTCCTGATTTCATCAAAAATAGACACTTTATTTTCGCTATTTTTGAATCGGAAAGTATAAGTAGGAAAATTTAATTGCTGCATAGCACAAAGATAATTTGAAAATTAGTCAATATGAAAATTAGATAATTATTTTTTATTTAAACTGCTTACTGATACTGGACACTGAAAACTAAAATAAATGGATGAAGTTGTAAAAATTGTTAATGATATAAAGGCTGGAAATATCAAACCAATATATTTTTTAATGGGCGAAGAGCCTTATTATATTGACAAATTATCTGAATATATTGAAGAGAATGTCCTTTCGGAAGAAGAGAAAGGATTTAATCAAACGGTATTATATGGTAGAGATGTTTCTGTAGAAGACATAGTTTCAACGGCCAAACGCTATCCTATGATGTCTGATCGTCAGGTTGTTATTGTAAAAGAAGCACAAGATTTATCAAGAACAATTGATAAAATAGAATCGTATGTTAATAATCCGATGGAAACAACAGTTCTTGTTTTTTGTTATAAATATAAAACACTTGATAAGCGTAAAAAAGTTACAAAACTTTTAGCTCAAAACGGAATCGTTTACGAAAGTAAAAAACTATACGAAAATCAAGTTGGTGATTGGATAAAGCGTGTTCTTGCAGGAAAAAAATATACGATTGACCCAAAAGCAAACGCTATGTTGGTGGAATTTTTAGGAACAGATTTGAGTAAAATCAATAATGAGTTAGAGAAATTACAAATTATTTTGCCACAAGGAACTGTAATTACACCACAACATATTGAGGAAAATATTGGTTTTAGTAAAGATTACAATGTCTTCGAACTTCGAAAAGCAATTGGAGAACGCAATCAGCTAAAAGCATATAAAATAGCAGAGAATTTTGCACACAATCCAAAAGAATATCCGCTGGTAATGACAACAGGATTGGTCTTTGGCTTTTTTGTTCAGCTTTTAAAATACCACGGATTAAAAGATAAAAATCCTAAAAATGTTGCCACTGCAATTGGCGTAAATCCTTATTTTTTAAAGGAATATGATTTGGCAATAAAAAATTATCCAATGCGAAAAGTGAGTCAAATCGTAGGAGCATTACGAGACGTAGATGTCAAAAGCAAAGGGGTAGGAGCCAACGCATTGCCACAGTCAGATTTGTTAAAAGAAATGCTTTACAAAATATTTAATTAAGCCGTGAAAATTCACGATATTTGCACTTCTAAAAATAAAACACATTAAAAAATAATTATTTCAATTATGGGAATGAATAAAAATACCGTTTTAGGATGGGCTACTTTTATAATGATACTTATGGGATTGTTACTTATTGGTCTTGGAGCTTTTAGATACAGTGAAGTATCTGGCTGGGGATTTGCGGCAACAGGAGTTGGTTTTTTAGCTAATGCCTGGGTTTTTAATGCGTTGAAAGGTAGAGTTTAGATTGTTTTAGTATCAGTTGTAAAATTCAGTAGAAATAATAATAAAATAAAAATTATAAAAAATGTCAGACGATAAGAAAGTAATTTTCTCAATGCAAAAATTGAGCAAAACCTATCAGGGAGCAGACAAACCAGTACTTAAAAATATTTATTTAAGCTTCTTTTACGGAGCTAAAATTGGTATTCTTGGATTAAATGGTTCTGGAAAATCTTCTCTTTTAAAGATTATTGCCGGAGTAGATAAAAATTATCAGGGAGATGTTGTTTTTCAACCAGGTTACACAGTTGGTTACTTGGAGCAAGAGCCAATTCTTGATGATTCTAAAACAGTTATCGAAATTGTTCGTGAAGGAGCAGCAGAAACAATGGCGGTTTTAGAAGAATACAATCAAATCAATGATTTATTTGGTCTTCCTGAAAACTACGAAGATCAGGACAAAATGGATAAGTTGATGGATCGTCAGGCAGCTTTACAAGACAAAATTGATGCTCTTGGTGCTTGGGAAATCGATACAAAACTTGAAATCGCAATGGATGCTTTACGTACTCCGGAAGGAGATACGCCAATTAAGAACCTTTCAGGAGGTGAGCGTCGTCGTGTAGCTTTATGTCGTTTGTTGTTGCAACAACCGGATGTATTGCTTCTTGATGAGCCTACCAACCACTTAGATGCTGAATCTGTACTTTGGTTAGAGCAGCACTTAGCACAATATTCAGGAACTGTAATTGCTGTAACGCACGATAGATATTTCTTGGATAATGTTGCTGGTTGGATTTTAGAGTTAGATAGAGGAGAAGGTATTCCTTGGAAAGGAAATTATTCTTCTTGGTTAGACCAAAAATCAACCCGTATGGCACAAGAAGAAAAAGTAGCTTCAAAACGTAGAAAAACTTTAGAGCGTGAGCTTGACTGGGTTCGTCAAGGAGCAAAAGGTCGTCAGACAAAACAAAAAGCGCGTTTACAGAATTACGACAAATTATTAAACGAAGATCAAAAACAACTGGATGAAAATCTGGAAATCTATATCCCGAACGGTCCACGTTTAGGAACAAATGTTATTGAAGCAAAAAATGTAGCCAAAGCTTTTGGTGATAAATTGTTATACGATAATTTGAACTTTACTTTGCCACAAGCTGGTATTGTTGGAATTATTGGACCAAATGGTGCTGGTAAATCAACCATTTTCAAAATGATTATGGGAGAGCAGCAAACAGATAGCGGAGAATTTTCGGTTGGTGAAACTGTAAAAATCGCTTACGTAGATCAGTCACACTCTAACATTGACCCAAATAAATCTATCTGGGAAAACTTTGCTGATGGTCAGGAATTGATTATGATGGGCGGAAAACAAGTAAATTCAAGAGCTTATTTATCACGTTTTAATTTTGGTGGAGGCGAGCAAAATAAAAAAGTTTCAATGTTATCTGGTGGTGAGCGTAACCGTTTGCACTTAGCAATGACATTAAAAGAAGAAGGAAACGTACTTTTATTAGATGAGCCAACGAATGATTTAGATGTAAATACACTTCGTGCTCTTGAAGAAGGTTTGGAGAATTTTGCTGGTTGTGCCGTTATTATTTCGCACGACAGATGGTTCTTAGATAGAATTTGTACACACATTCTGGCTTTCGAAGGAGATTCTGAAGTTTACTATTTCGAAGGAGGTTTCTCTGAATATGAAGAAAATAAAAAGAAACGTTTAGGTGGTGATTTAACTCCAAAACGTTTGAAATACAGAAAATTAATTAGATAATAATTCTGGATAATTTTCAATTTTAAAAACCCCAAACTCCAAATTGTAATAGATTTGAGTTTGGGATTTTTTGTTTTATTAGGATGATTTGGAATTTGGAATTTTTTAATTGGAATTTAAAAATTTCGACTTCAGTTCCGGAGTAGGAATCATGCAACTTTCTTTTTTGCCATACCATTTGTAACGATTTTTGGCAACGTAATCGTAAATATAATTTCGAACTTTTTCCGGAAATATTTTAAAAATAGAAATTAAACCATAAATTCCTCCCAGTTCTTTTGCAATTTCAATAACAGCCGAAGATTTATAATAATAAGCAATACCAGGATTGTATAAAACTATGCTATCAATTTTAGTCTGATCTAGACCAATAGATTTACAAATCTCGATTCCCAATTCAGATTGCAAAGCTACAAAACGAAATATATCTTTTTTATCGTGCTTGATGATAAACTGAACAGCGCCGTTACAAAGATTGCAAATACCGTCAAAGAGGATTATTTTTTTATTTTTTTGAAGATTTTGCATCAAGTTTATTTTTTTTCGTCTAGTTTGTCATTCCGAGGAACGAGGAATCTCCATAAGTAGCTCTACAAAGTATTTCTAATCTTTACGGAATTTTGTCGTGGAGATTCCTCGTTCCTCGGAATGACAAAAAAAGCACACTTTGAATTATTGATTTTACCTATCAAAGAAATGTAATCAATAAAATTTATAAATCAAAAACAACTTTCATAAATTGTTTTTAAGCTGTTTTTAAAAAATAATGACCTTAGTTTACCGCTAATTAATAAATATCTGTTTAAATCGCTTTATTTCAATTTTTGCCCTGAACTTATATTTTTAATGGCTGAAAACTGCGATTGAAAACTGAAAACTTATTTCTTCCCGGCTTCAACAAATTCCAATTCATCTAAACTTACTTTCGAAGTAAAGATTCCGTAATTAACCGTTGCTTTGTTTTTTTCGATAGAATCAATACTTCCCACGGATCTTCCGTCTAACATTCTTACTCGATCACCGACTTTCAAAGTTGGTTTTGGTTTTTCGATGACAGGTTTGAGTTTTTTCTCTTTTTTCTCTTTTCGAATTTCTTCAACCTGAACTGTTACTTCGGCAATAACTTCTTTTTTCTTTTCGATTATGGCTTTGGCTTCTTTTGGAGTGGCTTTTTTGCGTTTTGAATTTTCGATCTCAATAATTTTCAAAAACTCACCAATAAGTTCTTTCTTGTTTTTATTATTGAAATATTTCTCTGAAATATCTTCAATTTTCTGACCAATGTAAATAGTCTTTTGGTTGCTGTCGTATAATTCCTGATAGCTTTCCAATTTTTGTTTGATTTTTACATTGATGTTTTCCATCTTTTTGCTTTCTTCACGTGCCCGGGTTTCTTCTTCTTTTAGATTTATAGAAGTTTTTTCGAGCTTCGATCTTTCTTTCTGAAGTGTTGCAATGGTTTTATCAAAACGAACTTTACCAACTTCAATTTTCTTTTTGGCGCGATTAATCAATCCAAATGGAATTCCGTTTTTTAGTGCCACTTCAAAAGTAAACGAACTTCCGGCTTGACCTAAAGCCAACTTGTACATTGGTTCTAATGATTTTTCGTCAAACATCATATTTGCATTTGTAGCAAAAGGCAATTCGTTCGCCAGAATTTTCAAGTTTGAATAATGTGTTGTAATAATTCCGAAAGCCTCACGATGGTAAAATTCTTCTAAGAAAATTTCCGCCAAAGCACCACCTAATTCAGGATCAGAACCGGTACCAAATTCGTCAATCAAAAACATGGTTTTCTTGTTGCATTTCTTTAAGAAGTAATTCATGTTTTTTAATCGGTAGCTATAAGTACTTAAGTGATTTTCAATAGATTGATTGTCTCCAATATCTGTTAAAATCCTATCAAACAAGAAAGTTTCACTTCGTTCGTGAACTGGAATCAGCATACCTGATTGTAACATTAATTGCAATAAGCCAACTGTTTTAAGCGAAATTGTTTTTCCTCCCGCATTTGGTCCGGAGATTACAATAATACGGTTATCTTGTTTTAATTCAATGGTTTGAGGATGTGTAATTTCGTTTTTTTGTTTGTTATTCAAATACAAAATCGGATGATAAGCTTCTCTGAAAAATAATCTTCTTTCTTCTGTAATTGTTGGTAAGATTCCGTTTATTCTATTGGCATATTTCGCTTTTCCTGCAACAACATCTATATCGCTCAAAAATTCCTGATATTCAATTAACAAAGGTAAATAAGGACGAATTTGATTTGATAATTGCTTTAAAATTCTTGTGATTTCTTCTTTTTCCTCGTATTCGAGATTAGCTAGTTCACGAGAATATTGTAAAGTAGCTTCTGGTTCAATATAGGCGATACTTCCGGTTTTTGAACTTCCTAAAATAGAACCTTTTACCTTACGGCGATACATGGCTAAAACCGCTAAAACTCTACGATTTTGAACAAAACTTTCTTTAATATCATCTAAATATCCAAGACTATTATTATGAGAAAGAGCAACTCCAAAACTGTGGTTTACTTTACCGCGAACAATATTCATGTTCTGACGGATACTTGATAAAGTTGGTGAAGCATTGTCTTTTATTTCACCATATTTGTCTACAATGGCGTCAATTAAGGTAACAATGTCTTTTGTATATTCAACTCTTGAAGCTCTTGCATTTAGGTTTGGATAATAATTGTCGAATTTTTTAAGGAAATTAAGCAAAAAGTTCGACGTTGATGAAAGTGTTGCAATTTTTCTAAAACTTCCTACTTCAAGAAAGCTGTCTTCAATTGCTAAAAACTTAATTTCATTTGTTATAGCGTCAAATCCGTGATTTGGAATTGCGTTGTTATTTTGGAAAGACGAAACATACTCTGATGTTTGCATCAAAGCCTGCATCAAAGTTTCTTTATCTCTAAAAGGTGTTATTTGTAGCGCTTTTTCTTTTCCAATATCAGTATTACAGCCTGCTGAGATGGTTTCGAGTACTGTTGGAAATTGTAAATCTTGTAATGTTTTTTCGGTAATGGATATCATTATATATCGTAAGTTGTAAAGTTCAAAGTTACAAAGTTTTAAAACTAAATAGCACTATTAATTGGTACTTTGAAAAAAACTTTGCGTTATTTGTATAAAATTTAGTAAAATGGAAATCAATCTTTCTCCGGAATGGCAAACAGTTTTAAAAGATGAAATTCAAAAACCATATTTCAATGAATTGATGTTGGCTTTGGATTTAGAATATCAAACAAATATTTGTTATCCACCTGCAGAATTGATTTTTTTGGCTTTTAATAATTGCTCTTTTGCAAATCTAAAAGTTGTTATTATTGGTCAGGATCCTTATCATGGAGAAGGAGAAGCCAATGGTTTAAGCTTTTCGGTAAATGATTCAGTTAAAATTCCGCCTTCATTGCGTAATATTTTTAGAGAATTAAACGATGATTTAGATGCTGTTTTTATGCCTACTTCGGGTAATTTAGAAAAATGGGCACAACAAGGTGTTTTGCTTCTAAATGCTTCATTAACTGTTCGGAAAGATAGTCCAAATAGTCATAAACACTTGAAATGGAATCTTTTTACAGATGCTGTAATTCAAGCAATTTCAGATCAAAAAGAAAATGTTGTCTTTTTATTATGGGGAAGTTTTGCTCAGAAAAAAGGCCTAAAAATTGATCGCTCGAAACATCATGTTTTAGAATCGGGACATCCTTCACCAATGAGTGCTAATCAGGGAAAATGGTTTGGAAACAAACATTTTAGTCAAACAAATGCTTTTTTGAAATCTAAAGAAATTAAAGAAATAGAGTGGTTGTAAAATGTTAAACCATATAAGTAATATAAGGTTTAATTTTAGAGTGCTTCTAAAATATTGTTATTTCGATGTAAGGAGAAATCATATAACGGATTCACAGTTCGTTGTTTTCTTGATGTGATTTCTCGTTCCTCGAAATGACAAAAACTAAACTTTATGAACTATTTTTTAGCAGGCTTTTTAATAATCTCTTCTAAAACAGCTTTATTCTCATAGTTGGTAATTTTCAAGATAATTTCTTGATTTTTTACCGTTTTTCCTTCAATAATATAAAGTTTTCCTTTTTTGAAAGGCACATTGCTTTGATCAAAATCAACATCTCCATAAGTCAAAGTGTTTTTAATGTCGGCAGTATCAACCCATTTTTCATTTAGAGTCTGAATTGCTTTAGGAGAATATTGAAAAGGTTTTGTTCTTAAATTATTCAGAACTCTGGCATTCGGAAAGTAATTGCAACGAGTGTCTTTTCCACTGAAAACAAGGGCTACAAAAAAGCATCCCATAATTAGACCAATCAAATAATAAGCAAAACGATGTACGAACTTCATGAAATAAAATTTTTGCAAAGGTACACTAAAGTTCCTTTAAAATACAAGTAAATTAATGTCGTTATCAGGTAAATCAAACCATTCGCCAATTGCTTTGTTAGTAAGGATTCCGTGGTATAAATAAATTCCGTTTTTTAGCCCTTTATTATTGAGTCTTATCGCGTTTTCCAAACCACCATCTTCGGCTATCTGAAGCAAGTATGGAGTTAATATGTTACTTATTGATAATGAAGCAGTTTTGGAATATCTTGACGGAATATTTGGTACGCAATAATGCAAAACATTACTTTTTATAAAAGTCGGTTTTTCATGAGTTGTTACTTCTGAGCTTTCGAAGCAGCCTCCGGTGTCAATGCTAACATCAACAATGACAGCACCTTTTTTCATGTGTTCTACCATAGTTTCTGTAACTACAATGGGGCAGCGTTCTTTACCACGCATAGCACCAATAGCAACATCACAGCGTCTTAAAGCTTTTAATAACGCTTTTTGCTGAATGGTAGAAGTGAAAATCCGTTGGTTCAGATTATTCTGTAAGCGACGTAATTTTGTAATCGAATTGTCAAAAACTTTTACGTTTGCACCAAGTCCAATGGCGGTTTTTGCTGCAAATTCGCCCACAGTTCCGGCACCTAAGATTACAACTTCAGTAGGAGGGACGCCGGTAATATTTCCAAATAAAAGTCCTTTTCCAAAATCATCAGTAATCATTAATTCGGCAGCAATAAGTATAGAAGCTGTTCCTGCAATTTCGCTTAATGATTTTACAGCAGGATAAGTGCCATCTTCATCCTTTATATATTCAAAAGCAAGTGCTGTGATCTTTTTGTGAGCCAAAGCTTCGAAATATTCTTTCTTTTTGGTTTTTAACTGAATTGCTGAAATAATAATCGTTTCCGGATTAATCATTTCGATTTCGGCTAAAGTTGGGGGTTCTACTTTAAGTAACAATGGGCAGCCAAAAACTTTTCTAGTGTCTTTTGTTACTTCTGCACCAGCATCAATATATTCTTTATCAGAATAGCTTGAGCTTTCTCCGGCACCAGATTCAATCATAACACGATGACCTTCGTAAGTCAAAGAGTTTACTGCATCCGGAGTCAGGCAAATACGACGTTCCTGGTAACTTGTTTCTTTAGGAATTCCTATAAAAAGTTCACTTCTGAAGCGGCCAATTTCAAGTTTTTCTTCTTGTGGCAACAATTGTTGTTTCGTAAACGGAGTTAAGGTAATTGACATGAGTTGTGCAAAATATTAAGAGTACAAATTACGTAAAAAGTTTTAAAATCAATGTAAAAATTGTGCTAATACTGTTTTAATAATTAGAATATTATTTTTTTTATTTTAATATAGGCTCTTTCGTAAATCCCGTCTTCTAAAGGAATTTCTGTAAAACCAAATTTTTCATATAAATGAATTGCAGAAAATAGCTTTCTATTCGAATATAAAAACAGTTTTTTAATGCTATTTTCTTTGGCTATAGCTAGACAATGAATCAATAATTATTACCAATTTCAAGACCTTTTACTCTGTCTGATGCCGCCATTTTGCTCAGTTCGAATGTGTTGTTGTCGGATTTCATTAAAGAAGCAGTTCCAATAATTTCATCGTTATGCTTTGCGTAGAAAACAACCCCGTCTTTGTTAATAATTTCTTGTTGTGGATTCGAAAGTACATGCTCGTCTTTTTCCTCAATTCTAAAATACTTTTGAAGCCATTCTATGTTTAAGGTTTTGATTTGTTCTTTTAAATTTGAAGAAAAAGGAGTTGTTTCTACTGGATTACTCATTATCATCGCATTCAAATTTATTTCTAACCCATTTATCTCCAATAAAATCTCTTTCGGCCTCTTCTCCATATTCAAGATCAAAAATTTCATTTAGAGTTTTATCACTAAGAATTAGTTGTTCTAATGCAACAATTATTGTATTTTCTGTTGTTATCTCGTCATTTGTTAAAAACTGCCAATCTCCATCTTCATCATGAACAACACGTAAAATTGGTTTTCCTTCGTTAAGCCAGTGTTTTGTAGTAAAAGAGGCAAGGTTCTTTGGCTCTCTAAATTTAAAATGAGCATTTCTATCCAATAAAGGTTGTTTATAAAGAAATTCTTCTTCAAAATTTTCTTCCCACGGAAATTTGTCATTTCGATCTGTCCAGACTAATTGAAGTGCTGGGAAATCATCAGTTTCGTAAAGTTTTATAGCTGTATTAAAATAGTCGTTGATATTTCTTGGATCTACTTTTAAAAACTCGACTCTACTATCTTCAAAAATATTTGGATAGGTTTTATTTTCAACTAGTAACTCATTTGCTTTTATTATTTCTGCGACATCATTTATTATTTCGTGTAATAAAGATGTTGATAATCCAAAGCAAATTATTTCGGGATGATTACATTTTTGCCATAGACCAACGCTGTACGCAAAAGAAGGTGAGTAATCAGTTGATTTTATAATTATTACCTGAAGACCATACTTTTCAATATTAAGTTTAGTATTCACAATTAAGTCCTCGGGATCAATGCAGCTATGTTTGTCTTCTGGTGTCACTAAGTTCGATTAAATTAATTCCAATTCTCTTTTCCCGTCTACTAATAACTCAATTGTTATAACAGAATGCTCTTCTGGTAATAAACTGGCAATTTTTTCAGACCATTCAATAAAACACCAATTTCCTGAATACAAATAATCATCAACACCCATATCAAGTGCTTCGGTTTCTTTATTTAATCTATAAAAATCAAAATGATAAACGATTTGATTGTCAGAAGTGTAGTATTCATTAACTAAAGAAAAAGTTGGACTGCTTGTTGCGTCTTTAACTCCCAGACTTTTGCATAATTGTTTGATTAAAGTAGTTTTTCCAACTCCCATTTCTCCATTAAAAAGGATGATTTTTTTAGGATTTTGAGCCAGAATTTTCTCTGCTACTTCTTGAATTTGATCTAATGAAAAAACGATGTTCATTTTTATTGTTTATTTATTTAGTCTCAGTCGCAGTTTTTAGTCTCAGTTTAGGAACTGAAAACTGCGACTGAAAACTCTTTTTCTATTTCGGATTAAATACCAAAAACGGAATAATCATTTCTTCTAATGAAATTCCACCATGTTGATAGGTGTTTTTGTAATAACTCACATAATGATTGTAGTTGTTTACGTAAGCCAAAAAGTAATCATTTTTAGCAAAAATAAATGAACTGCTCATGTTTATAGCAGGCAAACCAATTGTTTTAGGCTCTTTTACTACGTATACATCTTTTTGTTCATAGGTCAAACTACGTCCGGTTTTGTAACGCAAATTTAGACTAGTATTTTTATCTCCAACAACTTTTGAAGGGTTTTTTACATTAATTGTTCCATGATCTGTGGTCAGGATTAATTTGAAACCTAAAAGTTGTGCTTGCTGAATGATTTCCAGTAAAGGAGAATTTTTAAACCAGCTCAAAGTCAAGGAACGATAGGCTTTATCGTCAGAAGCTAGTTCTTTTACAACATCCATTTCGGTTTTTGCGTGCGATAACATATCTACAAAGTTGTAAACTACAGTTACTAAATCATTGCCTTTTAAAGCTTTGAAATTTTCTGCTAATTTTTTTCCGCCGGCGTAATTTGTGATTTTGAAATAATCTTCCTTAATATTTAATCCTAAACGTTTTAATTGAGCAGAAAGAAATTCGGCTTCATAAAGGTTTTTTCCGCCATCTTCTACATCATTTTTCCAGTATTGCGGAAATTGTTTTTCCATTTCAATTGGTAATAAACCGGAGAATATCGAATTTCGGGCATATTGTGTTGCCGTTGGAAGAATAGAGAAATATGGAACTTCTTTTTCTAATTTATAATAATTAGAAACCACAGTTTCAAAAGCTTTCCATTGATCATAACGTAAGTTATCAATGACAACAAACAAAATTGGTTTGTCTTTTTTCTTGATTTCCGGAACAACCAATTCCTTAAATAAATTATGAGATTGAATAGGTTTGTCTGCTTTTGGTGCAAACCAGTCTTCGTAATTTCTTTCGATATATTTTCCAAATTGCGAATTAGCTTCAACCTTTTGAGATTCAAGGATTTCAATCATTCCCTGATCGTTGATATTCTCTAATTCTAATTCCCAAAAAATCAACTTTTTGTACAATTCAACCCAATCTTCAAATGAATTAACCATGGCTAATTCCATTGAGATTTTGCGAAATTCTTTCTGATAATCTAAAGTGGTTTTCTCTGAAATTAATCTCGAATGATCCAGATTTTTCTTCAGACTCAATAAAATCTGATTCGGATTTACAGGTTTTATCAGGTAATCGGCTATTTTAGAGCCAATTGCTTCTTCCATTATATATTCCTCTTCACTTTTAGTAATCATAATCATTGGGATTGCCGATTTCTTTTCTTTCATTTCCGAAAGCGTTTCCAAGCCACTCATTCCGGGCATGTTTTCATCTAAGAAAACAATGTCAAAATTATCTTCTTCAAATAAAGCAATCGCGTCCAGACCATTGTTAGAAGTGGTTACAGTATAGTTTTTTTTCTCCAGAAATAATATATGTGGTTTCAAAAGATCGATTTCATCATCGACCCAAAGTATTTTAATCTTATCCATAAACAAATTTTATTTTAATGCAATTTAGAAGTATAGAACTTAAAAAGTATTAAAAATAGTATAAATTTCAGAATAATGATTTGTGATTTTTATATAATATCTTTTTTTTATTCTGGTATTGCTCTGTAAATCAGTGTAAATTATTGTTTATTTTTAAGTAAAAAACTCCAAATGGTTTATTGTTATTTACTTATATTTGTTGACCTAAAAATAACCAAATAGTGACTCATATCAATAAGTTAAAAATATTCAATGATCCCATTTATGGGTTTATTTCCATCCCGAACGAACTTATTTACGACTTAATTCAGCATCCGTATTTTCAGCGTTTACGCCGTATTTCGCAAATGGGATTGTCGTATTTGGTTTATCCCGGTGCTAATCATACTCGCTTTCACCATGCCTTGGGATGTATGCATTTAATGCAGAAATCTGTGGAGACACTTCGTTTTAAAGGAGTTGCAATTTCCGCAGAAGAAGAGAATGCTTTATATATCGCTATTTTACTGCACGATATTGGTCACGGGCCTTTTTCGCATGCAATGGAAAAGAGTATTGTTGAAGATGTTAATCATGAAGCGATTTCGTTATTATTTATGAACGAGCTTAATGAAGAATTTGACGGAAGATTGAGTTTGGCGATTCAGGTTTTTAAAGGTGATTATCATAGAAAATTCATGCTGCAATTGATATCAAGTCAGTTAGATATGGATCGAATGGATTATTTGAAACGTGATAGTTTTTATACCGGTGTTGCAGAGGGAAATGTTAATTCTGAACGTTTGATTCAGATGATGAATGTGGTTGATGGTACTTTGGTTATTGAAGAAAAAGGAATTTATTCCGTAGAAAAATTCCTGCTTTCAAGAAGATTAATGTATTGGCAGGCTTATTTGCATAAAACAAGTTTGGTGGCTGAATTAATTTTGATGAAAGTACTAAAAAGAGCTAAAGAATTGACATTAAAAGGTGTTGCTTTGCCTTGTAGCGAGCCTCTTTTGTTTTTTATGCAAAACAAAGTTGCTTTGGAAGATTTTGATGCAGAAAAGCTTGATTTGTTTTCTCAATTAGATGATTTTGATATTATTAGTGCTCTAAAAGCGTGGCAAAAGCATAATGATTTTATACTTTCTACTTTAAGTAAAATGATCATTAACAGGGATTTGCTTAAAATTAAATTGAGCGCAGATAAAATTCCGATGGAAGAATCCCAATCTTTAAAAGAAGAATTTGCTAACGAACATCATATTACACAATTAGAAGCCGGATATTTTATTTTTAGAGGAAAAATAAAAAATCAGGCGTATAGTAAAGAAGCTGAACCAATACGAATTTTGAAAAAAGATAAAACAATTGAAGATGTTGTTGAAGCATCTGATCAGCTGAATTTGAAATCGTTATCTAAATTGGTGACAAAATATTACATCTGTTTCCCAAAACAACTTATCTAAAATTAACATTTAAAATCTATTTTTTATATTTTTGTCGCAATGAAATTTACAGCAGAACAAATAGCAGGAATTTTAGAAGGAGAGGTTGTTGGGAATCCCAATGCAGAAGTTTCTCGGCTATCTAAAATCGAAGAAGGCGAAGAAGGTTCACTTACTTTTTTAGCTAATCCTAAATATATCAACTATATATATACTACAAGAGCTTCAGTAACGATTGTTAATGATAGCTTTATACCTGAGCAGGAAGTTACCACAACTTTAATAAAAGTAGAGGATGCTTACGCTTCCTTTTCGAAACTTTTACATTTTTATAATCAGGTAAAATTGAATAAAACCGGAATAGAAGCACAGTCTTTTATGTCTGAAGGAACTAAATATGGTGAAAATCTATATTTAGGAAGCTTTAGTTATATAGGACAAAATGTAGTTTTGGGCGACAACGTAAAAATTTATCCAAACAGTTTTATTGGCGATAATGTTGTTATTGGCGATAATGTATATATTTTTGCAGGCGCTAAAATTTATTCTGAAACTATAATTGGAAACAATTGTACCATTCATTCAGGAACTATTATTGGTGCTGACGGTTTTGGTTTTGTGCCTAATGAAGAAGGTGAATATAGTAAGGTACCACAGATTGGAAATGTTATCATCGAAGATAATGTTGATATTGGGGCTAATACTACAATAGACAGAGCAACTCTGGGATCTACAATTATTAGACAGGGAGTTAAATTAGACAATCAAATTCAGATTGCTCACAATGTAGAGATTGGCAAAAACACGGTGATTGCAGCACAATCTGGTGTGGCGGGTTCTACAAAAATTGGAGAAAACTGTATGATTGGCGGACAAGTTGGTATAGCAGGTCACTTAACAATAGGTAATAACGTGAGATTGCAAGCTCAATCGGGGGTTGCAAGAAATATCAAGGATGGTGAGATTTTGCAGGGGACGCCGTCACTTGGATACACTGATTTTAACAAATCGTATGTTCATTTTAAGAACTTACCTAAAATCGTAACCGAAATTGAAGATTTAAAGAAACAAATAATAAACCCAAAAAATGGAAATAATGGTTAAACAGAAGACCATCAAAAATGAAATTTCACTAACAGGCGTTGGATTACATACTGGGAAAGAAGTTACAATGACTTTTAAACCAGCTCCAATTAATAATGGTTTCACTTTTGTAAGAGTAGATTTGCAAGGTCAACCAGTCATAGAGGCTGATGCTAATTATGTTGTTAACACGCAAAGAGGTACTAATTTAGAAAAATTAGGTGTGAAAATTCAAACACCGGAACACGTTTTAGCTGCTTTAGTTGGATGTGATTTGGATAATGTTATTATTGAATTAAACGCTTCTGAGCTTCCAATTATGGATGGTTCTTCAAAATATTTTGTTGAAGCTATTGAAAATGCCGGAATCGAAGAACAAGACGCTAAACGTAATGTTTATGTAGTAAAAGAAGTTATTTCGTTTACTGATGAAACTACCGGAAGCGAGATTTTGGTGATGCCAAGTGATGATTATCAAGTAACTGCAATGGTTGATTTTGGTACTAAAGTATTAGGTACTCAAAATGCAACTATGAAAAGTATAGCCGATTTTAAAGATGAAATTGCTAATTCAAGAACTTTTAGCTTCTTACATGAATTAGAATCTCTTTTAGAAAACGGATTAATTAAAGGTGGAGATTTAAATAATGCTATTGTGTATGTAGATAAAGAAATATCTGATGCTACAATGGAAAATTTAAAGAAAGCTTTTGGAAAAGATAAAATTTCTGTTAAACCAAACGGAGTTTTAGACAACCTTACTTTACACTATCCAAACGAAGCTGCAAGACATAAATTATTAGATGTTGTTGGAGATTTATCTTTAATTGGAGTTAGAATTCAAGGAAAAATTATTGCTAACAAACCTGGACATTATGTAAATACACAGTTTGCCAAAAAATTAGCAAAAATTATCAAAATTGAACAAAGAAACCATGTACCGGTTTATGATTTGAATCTGGAACCGTTAATGGATATTCATAAAATCATGGCTGTATTGCCACACAGACCTCCATTTTTATTAATTGACAGAATTATTGAAATGTCTGACAGTCACGTGGTGGGAATGAAAAATGTAACGATGAATGAAAATTTCTTCGTAGGACATTTCCCGGAAGCACCAGTTATGCCAGGAGTTTTAATTGTTGAAGCAATGGCACAAACAGGAGGGATTTTGGTTTTAAGCACCGTTCCGGATCCTGAAAATTATTTGACATATTTCATGAAAATTGATAATGTTAAATTCAAACACAAAGTATTGCCTGGTGATACTTTAATTTTTAAGTGTGAATTGATTTCTCCTATCAGAAGAGGAATTTGTCACATGCAAGCAAATGCTTATGCAAACGGAAAATTAGTAACTGAGGCAGAATTAATGGCTCAAATTGCAAGAAAACAATAATACTTAAGTCAATTTTATTGTTTACGTTTGTTGCCCAAATTAGATTATTTTAATTATAAAATATAAAACTCACAGATGAATCAACCATTAGCATATGTTCATCCCGGCGCTAAAATCGCTAAAAACGTTGTAATAGAGCCTTTTACAACAATTCACAATAATGTTATTATTGGTGACGGTACTTGGATTGGTTCAAATGTAACCATTATGGAAGGTGCTCGAATTGGTAAAAATTGCAATATTTTTCCAGGAGCTGTAATTTCTGCGGTACCACAAGATTTAAAATTTGGAGGAGAAGATTCTCTGGCTATTATAGGAGACAATTGTACTATTAGAGAGTGTGTAACAATCAATAGAGGTACGGTTGCTTCAGGACAAACAATTTTGGGTAATAATTGTTTAGTTATGGCTTATGCGCACATTGCACACGATTGCGAAATTGGTAATAATGCCATTATCGTAAACGGAGTTGCTTTGGCAGGTCACGTAGTTGTTGGTAATCATGCTGTAATTGGTGGTTTGGCAGCGATTCATCAATTTATTCATATTGGAGACCATGCAATGATTTCTGGTGGATCTTTGGTTAGAAAAGATGTACCGCCTTATACAAAAGCAGCAAAAGAGCCTTTGTCATACGTAGGAATCAATTCAGTTGGTTTAAGAAGAAGAGGTTTCAGTACTGAGAAAATCAGAGAAATTCAGGAAATTTACAGAATTTTATACCAAAAGAATTACAATACAACACAAGCTTTAAGTATTATTGAAGCTGAAATGGAAGCGACTCCTGAGAGAGATGAGATTTTAGATTTTATCAGAAATTCATCAAGAGGAATTATGAAAGGTTATTCAGGAAACTACTAAATAAAAGTTTAATCGTTTATTTGTTCATCGTTAATTCGAAAACAGATAAACGATTTGACGATTAAATAAAACATTAAATAAAACAAAACAAAAATGGCATCTACATCAGATATTAGAAATGGATTGTGTATTAAATTCAATCACGATATTTATAAAATCGTTGAATTTTTGCACGTAAAACCTGGAAAAGGTCCAGCTTTCGTAAGAACAAAATTAAGAAGTTTAACTACAGGAAGAGTATTAGATAATACATTTTCTGCAGGACATAAAATTGATGATGTGCGTGTAGAGACGCATAATTATCAGTTTTTATATGCTGAAGGAGATGAGTTTCATTTTATGAATACAGAATCTTTTGAGCAAATTTCTTTGAATAAAAACATTTTAGATGCTCCTGGATTATTGAAAGAAGGAACAAGTGTAATGGTTCAGGTAAATACTGAAACTGACTTGCCTTTATCAGTAGATATGCCAGCTTCTGTAGTTCTTGAAGTTACTTATGCTGAGCCGGGTGTAAAAGGAAATACAGCTACAAATGCTACAAAATCTGCTACGGTAGAAACTGGAGCTAATGTAAACGTTCCTTTATTCATCAACGAAGGTGATAAAATTAAAATTGATACAGCTTCAGGTTCTTACATGGAGCGTGTAAAAGAGTAGTTTATTAATTAGATAATTTGTCAATGAGTCAATTAGAAAATTAGTGAATCATCACAATTTTGAGCGTTCATTTTCTGATTGACACTTTTTCTAATTGGCACATTTTCTAATTGACAAATTTTCTAATTAAAATATATGAAATTTCCAAAGAGTCATTCTTTACAAGAAATTGCAAATTTGCTTCAATGCAAATTTATTGGTGACCAAAGCTTTCCGGTTTTAGGCATGAACGAAATACATGTTGTTGAACCCGGAGATATAGTTTTTGTAGACCATCCTAAATATTACGATAAAGCTTTACAATCAGCAGCTACTATTGTTTTGATTAACAAAGAGGTAGATTGCCCGGAAGGTAAAGCACTTTTAATTTCTGATGATCCTTTCAGAGATTTTAATATCCTAACCAAACATTTCAGACCTTTTCAAGCTACAAATGTATCTATTGCTCTTTCTGCAACTATTGGAGAAGGGACAGTAATTCAGCCTAATTGTTTTGTTGGAAACAACGTTACAATTGGTAAAAATTGTTTGATACATCCTAACGTTACAATTTACGATCATACTGTAATTGGAGACAATGTAATGATTCATGCAGGAACTATTTTAGGTGCCGATGCATTTTATTATAAAAAACGTCCGGATGGTTTTGATCAGTTAATTTCTGGCGGAAGAGTTGTAATTGAAGATAATGTTGGTATTGGTGCGCTTTGTACTATTGATAAAGGTGTAACTGGTGATACAACAATTGGTGAAGGAACAAAATTGGATAATCAGGTACATGTTGGACATGATACTGTGATTGGAAAAAAATGTTTAATTGCTTCGCAAACCGGCATTGCGGGTTGTGTTGTTATTGAAGATGAAGTTACTATCTGGGGACAAGTAGGGACAACCAGCGGAATCACAATAGGAGCGAAGGCTGTTATTATGGGCCAAACTGGTGTTACTAAATCCGTTGAAGGGGGGAAATCCTATTTTGGAACTCCAATCGAAGAATCAAGAGAAAAGCTAAAACAATTAGCAAACATCAAAAAGATTCCTGAAATTTTAAATAAATTGAAATAATATGTCTATTAAAGAATTTGTTCAAAAATTTTACAAGTCAGATGCCTTAATTGATAGTGAAATCATGAAAATTTATTTACATCCCGATGTAAAATTGGATTGGAATAGCACTAAAGGATTGATCGAGATGGATTATAATTCGATGTTGGATATGGCAAATGAACTAAGTCGTGCTTACGTGCGTTCTAAGGTCAGAATTAGCCATATTCTTGCTGAAGATGACTTGGTTTCGATACGATATTCTCATTTTGTGAAAACGATTGAGAACCCACGAGAAGAGATGTTATTGGCCCATTTTTCTACAATTTGGCAAATAAAAGACGATAAATTATATCGTGGTTATCAAATGAGTCAATTTTCTTAATTTTTTTGAAGACAAAAAGGTTAAAATACGTTACAAAACCTTACTTTTGCATCACAATTTTAAAAACTACATAAAATATATATCATGAGTGTTTTAGTTAATAAAGATTCCAAAATAATTGTTCAAGGATTTACAGGAAGCGAAGGAACTTTCCACGCTTCTCAAATGATTGAGTACGGTACTAATGTTGTTGGTGGTGTTACTCCGGGGAAAGGAGGAACTAGCCATTTAGATCGTCCGGTTTTTAACACAGTAAAAGATGCTGTTGATCAAGCTGGAGCTGATACATCTATTATTTTTGTACCGCCAGCTTTTGCTGCTGATGCAATTATGGAAGCTGCTGACGCTGGAATTAAAGTAATTATTGCTATTACAGAAGGAATTCCTGTAGCAGATATGATTAAGGCAAATAATTATGTTAAAGAAAGAAATTCTAGATTAATTGGACCAAACTGTCCGGGAGTTATTACTCCGGGTGAAGCTAAAGTTGGTATTATGCCAGGTTTCGTTTTCAAAAAAGGTACAGTTGGAATTGTTTCTAAATCAGGAACTTTAACTTATGAAGCTGCTGACCAGGTTGTAAAACAAGGTTTAGGAATCACTACAGCTATTGGTATTGGTGGAGATCCAATTATTGGAACTACAACTAAAGAAGCTGTTGAATTATTAATGAACGACCCGGAAACTGAAATCATCATTATGATTGGTGAAATTGGTGGTCAACTTGAAGCTGATGCTGCAAGATGGGTAAGAGCTGATGGTAACCGTAAACCAGTTGTTGGTTTTATCGCTGGAGAAACTGCTCCTGCTGGTAGAACAATGGGTCACGCAGGTGCTATCGTTGGAGGTTCTGATGATACAGCTGCTGCTAAAAAACAAATTATGAGAGACAACGGAATTCACGTTGTTGATTCACCAGCAGAAATTGGTAAAAAAGTAAAAGAAGTATTAGGATAATCTCTAATATTCAAAATAAAAATTCCAAAAGAAAAGTCTCAATATTTTGTTGAGACTTTTTTACATTTTTAAAATGAGTGGAATATATAATTTAAAAACTTAGCAACTTAGATTCTCAGAATCTTAGAAGCTTAAAACAAATAATATGTACAAAGAATTAGAAAAGTTTAAAGTAAGCAACAGTTTTACTTTTACTATCGAAGATAGTTTAGAACAAACATGTAATGCGCCGGAAGCTGGTGCTGGAGTTTTTGTAGTTTACGCTGTTGATGGAGATGCAAAAGAATTAATCATGGTTGCTTCTACAGGAACTGTTCAGAATGATGGAACTTTAAAGAGCAAAAATGGTGGTTTATATGATAAAATCGTAAACGGACACCAATTTGCAAAAACAGGAAGAAAATATTCCTGGCCTGCACAAATGAAAATAGAAAATATTCAGGCTCTTGAAGTAGTTTGGTATGAGACTTTTAATGCAGATGTAAAAGCAATTCCAACTGCAGTTGAAGCGCAAGTTTTACAAAACTTCTTAGATGCAAATGCAAAATTACCAAGATGGAATGTAGCTTTCTAAGAAAGTTATTTTTTTAATAAAATTATAAGAGCCTTGCTAGTTGTAGTGAGGCTTTTTTTTGTCATATTGAGAATTAGCGGCTGACTTTTTTGTTTAATTCTCAATGAATTTGTTCTGTTTTTTTGTGTGAATAATTCTTTTGCCTTGCAGATTTCTTGAATTTTTTAGTCTTTTTTTATAACCGAAGTAGATTAGTGTGTTTGGAATGTTAAAAAATGAAATTGAAAAGTATGGTAGTAAAATCTGACAATTAAAATATTTATTTAAGTATTTGCACTTTTTTTATTTGGTGTAATTCCTAATTAAATCAGGCAAAAAGAGACAGTTTTGTATGTTAGGAAACGATCTCTTATGTGTAAAAAAATTGGTTTTGAAAATTTGCTTTTATATATTTATCGCACAGATGTAGGGAATAATGTTAAAAAACTGTATTCTTTATGTTAAAACCAATATCATATTTTCAAGAATTCTGTCTCAAATTAAATTATGAAAACCTCTACTTTAGAATTCAGCACCTTTGATGATAGTGCTCTTTGGACTAACCTGAAAGAAGGTGATGAAAAATCATTCTCTATGTTATTCGAAAGATACTATACAGATTTGGTGAATTACGGAAATTCACTTTCTCCTTATCATGAAAAAGTACAGGATTGTATTCAGGATGTTTTTACAGATATATGGGTTTATCGTAATTCATTACAGCGTTCTGTGGTTGTAAAAGCCTATTTGTTATCAAGCGTGCGCAAACGAATTGCACGACTGCATGAACGCGATCATATTTTTAGAAAGGCAACCAACACAGATTCTATTGCATTTTTGCTGGAGTTTTCTGTAGAGCATGAACTTATAGACGATGATTATGCTACTAAAGAAAAAGTTACTTATTTAAATAAATTATTAAATGATTTACCGCCACGCCAGAAAGAAGCTTTGTATTTAAGATATCACCAGGGACTGTCAGTAGAACAAATTGCAGAAATGCTTGATGTAAATTATCAATCGGCGAGTAATTTATTATACCGTGGTTTACTTGCACTTCGCAAAGAATGGAAGGGTAGTTTTTCCTTATTTCTATTACTATCTTCAAGTACTTTTTAATTTTATTTCAAAAAATATAAAAAAAATCACAATTTAGTGAGTATATAATCAGAGAGCTGTCCTCTATGTTTTTGTAACCTTATTTTTAGATGCAAAAACGTAATAAATATACCGAAATAGAAGATTTTTTATCTGACGAATCATTCCAATCCTGGATTTTATTAAAAATCGACAATGATGGTTGGGAAGAGTGGACTTTAGAAAGTCGTCAGCGTGCAAAGTTAGTCGAAGACGCAAGGCACTTATTGCTGGCAATGAAAGTTCCGGATTCAAAATTATCTGCATCAGATATTCACAGAGCGTTAGAAACGACCTGGCTGAAAATCGAAGAAAAAGAAAATCAAAAAGATTTACCTGAAAATTCAGACTTAAAATTCCTGAGAAAATGTTTTCTTAACGGAGTTGCTGCAACTTTAATTTTTGGATTAATATCAATTTGGTTTTATAAAAATCATTTTCATACCGATAATAAAGTTGTTACATACAAAGAACTTATCGATGAAAATAGTGAAGGATTAGTTGAGCAGACTAATAATTCTGACAAACCGCAAATCATCACATTATCTGATGGCAGTTCGGTTTTGTTACAGCCCAATAGTAAATTAAGTTATCCTAAAATCTTTACCGGAAACGAAAGAAAGGTGTATTTATCCGGCGAAGGTTTCTTTGAAATTAGTAAAAATCCTAAAAAACCTTTTTACGTTTATGCAAACGAGATTGTGACGAAGGTAGTTGGAACTAGTTTTAGAGTTAAAGCTTATTCTGATCAACCTGATGTTGAAGTTCTTGTTCGCACCGGTAAAGTTAAGGTTAAGTCTAATGAGATGATTTCAAAATCAGATCAGGAAGAAATAGTCTTACTTCCCAATCAAGCATTACGATTTGAGCGTAATGATCTAAAGTTTAATAAAATTACAAATATTACTCAAGATGTTGTACTTGCTCAAAGCGTTGGAAATATCGAACAACTAAGCTTTGAATTTAGCGATATTCCGGTTTCTCAGATTTTCGAAACAATTGAGCAGGCTTATTTAGTAGATATTGATTATCCTAAAGACAAATTAAAAGATTGTCATCTTACAACTTCACTGAGTGACCAGCCTTTGACAGAAAAATTAAAAATTGTGTGTAAAAGCATTGGCAATAACACCAGTTTTGAAATGAACGGAAATCAAATCATCATTACCTCACAAGGCTGTAATTAATTTTTTTGCATAACTGTAATTATACAAAAAATCATTAGCTGAGAAAAGTAATATTTTGAAGTGAATTCTTTCTTTTTTTAAGCAGGAATGTAATTTATTTTTTTTTGAGAACAAACCAAAACCAAAGTATAAACTAAAAACCAGAACAAAACCAAAAAGCCTATGTAGAAGATAATGCATAAAAAAAGTGTCGAAATGCTGTAACATATTCGACACTTGTAAAATTGAATTGCTCTCTGTAAAGAGTAATTCATTAACGTTTCTTAAAATACACTCGAATCAGTATTAATCAAAACAAACCAAAATTATGAAAAAACCAGTTGTTAAACAACGATTACTCCATCGAATCATGAAAATAACACTATTTCAGTTTGTCCTTGCACTTGTGTTTTCAAGTGTTGCAATGGCAAACGATGTAAATGGGCAAAAAAAATTAGATACTAAAGTCACAATTACAGTTGAAAATTTGACTTTAGACAATGCATTATCTAAAATTGAAAAGTCTGCACATGTAAAATTTTCTTATAATTCCAGATTACCGCAATTAAATCAGAAAGTGAGTATTGAGGCTAATCAGGAAACATTATCTAGTATTTTAAACAGAATTTTAATTCCGTTTAATATCACATACTCAGAAGTTAGTAATCAGATTATTTTGCAAAAGAATGTTGTAAATCCGTTTGCAAACTCAGATAATCACGATTCATTATTTGAAATATTAACTGCAGGTCCAACTATTAAAGGAAAAGTGACTGATGCAGGCGGTAATCCTTTGCCTGGAGCAACAGTAATGGCAAAAGGAAGCAAGGTAGCTGTCTTAACTGATTTTGATGGTAATTTTACTATCGAAATGCCAGCGAATAGCGATAAACTTATCATTTCTTATGTAGGTATGGAGACAAAAGAAATTGGTATAAGCAATATTTCGCCAACTGTAGTTTTGAGTGAATTAGGACAAAACCTGAAAGAAGTTGTAGTAACTACAGGATATGAAAAAACATCTAAAAGAACATTTACAGGAGCTATTAGTAAAATTTCTGGAGCTGAATTAAAAGTTGATGGAGTAGTAGATGTTAGTAGAATGATTGAAGGAAAAGCTGCAGGGGTAACGGTTCAAAACGTTACGGGAACATTTGGTACTGCACCAAAAATCACGGTTCGTGGATCTTCATCTATTTTTGGAGACACAAAACCTTTATGGGTAATTGATGGTGTTGTACAAGAAGATATTATCAATTTATCATTTGCAGATTTAGCTTCAGGAAACTCTTCAACTTTGTTGAGTTCATCAGTTGCAGGATTAAACGCTAATGATATTCAAAGCATCGAAATTCTTAAAGATGCATCTGCAACTTCTATTTACGGATCAAGATCTTTGAACGGAGTTGTGGTTGTAACTACAAAACAAGGACGTAGAGATTCACCATTAAAAGTAAGCTATTCATTAGAACAAACTGTTAGATCGGTTCCTAATTATAGCCAATATGATATTTTGAATTCGCAAGAATCAATGAGTATTTTCAAAGAAATGGAATCTAAAGGATATCTTGATTTACCATCAACAGTAAACGGAAGATACGGTGGAGCTTATAATATTTTAGGAAGAGCGATCAATACTTATGATCCTGCAACTGGTGGTTATTTGGTTAATAATGATCCTGTTAGTAGAAATAATTTCTTGAAAAAATATGAATTAGCAAATACAGATTGGTTCAATGTATTGTTTAGACCTTCTATGACGCAAAATCACTCTTTGAGTTTTTCTGGTGGAGGAAAAAACAATACGTTTTATGCCTCTTTAGGATATTATACTGATCCGGGATGGACTATTGCTGATGATGTAAAACAAATTTCATCAAACATTAAAGGAACATTTTTCATCAATGATAAATTGAATATTACTTTATCAACATTGGCTTCTGTGCGTGATCAAGGTGCACCGGGAAGTTATGAAAGTGAAAAAGATGCCGTTTTTGGTAAAATAACACGTGATTTTGATATCAATCCATTTAATTATGTATTGAATACAAGTAGAACTTTAAGACCTTATGATGATAATGGAAATTTAGAGTATTACAGAAATAACTGGGCTAAAATGAATATCATCAATGAATTGAAGAATAACTTCATGGAAATTAAAGTAAAAGATATTCGTTTTCAATTGGATTTAGATTATAAAATAAACCCACATTTAACGTATAACCTTACTGGTTCTGCTCGTTATGCTAACACTAGCCGTGAGCACAAAATTCTTGAAGGTTCAAACGTTGTTGGAGCTTACAAAGCAGGAACGCCAGATGGTGAGGACGGTGTAAATACATTGGTTAGAGACCAAAATATCTTTTTATATCAAGATCCTAATGATTTAACTGCTCCTAAAGTTTCAGTATTGCCAAACGGAGGTTTCTTAAGAAAATTCACGAACGATATGACTTCTTATAACTTAAGAAACAGTATTAGCTACAGAAATACATTAAACGAGAAACACGAATTAGAAGGGTTCTTTGGTACAGAGATGAGAGTTGTAGACAGAACTAGTGACAACTTTACAGCAGCTGGAATCCAGTACGATAGAGGGCTTACAGCTTTTACAGATCCAAGAATTATCCAAAAAATAATTAACGGAGGTGATTCTTATTATGGTTTTAATGAAGAGAAAGAAAGAACAGTAGGTTTCTTTGGAAAAGTAGGATATACTTATGATCGTCGTTATACAGCATCGGTTACAGGTCGTTATGACGGATCAAACAGACAAGGAAACAGTAATTCTTCAAGATGGTTGCCAACTTACACTTTTAGTGGTAAATGGAATGTTGCTGAAGAAAAATTCATGAAAAATATCGAATCTGTAAATAATTTAGCTGTAAGAGCTTCATACGGACTTACTGCAACAGCAGGACCGGCAACAAACTCATTAGCAATTTACAGAAGTTTTATTACAGATCGTTTTAATCTTAGTGACAGAGAATCAGGAATTGGTATCGACGAATTGCAAAATGGCGATTTAACTTGGGAAAAACAATTTGAGACCAACTTAGGTGTTGATCTTGGAATGTTCAACAACAGATTGCAATTAACAACAGATGTTTACCGTCGTAAAGCATTTGATTTGGTTGATTATGTAATTACTTCAGGAATTGGAGGACAAAGAGTCAGACAAGGAAACAATGCAGATATGGAAACTAAAGGGTTAGAGCTTGGAGTTACTGGAAAAATTCTTGATTTGCAAAACTTCAAATGGTCTTCGACAGTAAACTTTTCTGTTTATTCACAAAAAATTACAAGATTAGAAAATACACCTACAGTTTTTGATTTAGTAGATCCAAATGGAGGAAATACAATTGGACACCCTAGAAATTCAATTTATTCATACCAATTTACAGGTCTGAACAATCAGGGATTGCCAACTTTTGTTATGCCTGCCGGAGAAACTAATAACATTACCGGAGCTAATTTTCAGGATAATATAGATGTAACTAAATATTTGAAGTATGAAGGATCTATTGAGCCAAATAAATCTTTGGGTTGGGCTAATACATTTACATACAAAAATTGGTCGCTATATGTATTCTTCGTAGGATCAGCAGGTAACAAAGTACGTTTAAATCCAATTTATGATAGTACTTATGATGATTTAACAGTTTTTACAAAAGATTTCACTAACCGTTGGATCAATCCTGGAGACGAAAACTATACTAATGTTCCTGTTATTGCTGACAGACGTTTGAATGCTAACTATGGTGGAGAACGTACATTGGCAAGAGCTTACAATACTTACAACTATTCAGATGTGCGTATTGCAGATGGTGACTTTGTTAGATTAAAGAATATTTCATTGAGTTGGGAATTTCCAAAAGATTTCAAGAAAAAGTTAGGATTAAGCACATTTACCTTAAAAGGATCAGCTGTTAATCCTTGGTTGCTTTACTCAGACAAAAGATTGAATGGTCAGGATCCTGAGTTTCGTAATGCTGGAGGAGTTGCTTTACCGGTAACATCTCAATACACTTTTACTTTAAACCTTTCATTATAATAGCTAAAATTATGAAAACATTAAAAATAACTTTATCCCTATTAATACTTGTAGGTATTACTAGCTGTGATAATTTCCTTTCGGAAAAACCAGACAATAGAACAGAAATTGATACTCCTGATAAAATATCTGAAATATTAGTAAATGCTTATCCACAGATGAGTTATTTTGATATTGCCGAGACAATGTCAGACAATGTTTTTGACAGTGGTATGGTGGAAACCCTAACTAAAAACGAGCAAAATTACAACTGGGAAATTCAAACAGAAACAGCTGATATTGATACTCAGGCAATGTATTGGGATGCTTGTTATAAAGCTATTGCGCATGCAAACACAGCTTTAGAGGCAATTGATAAATTGGGTAATACTTCAAACCTTAATCCCCAAAGAGGAGAGGCATTGTTAGCCAGAGCATATTCTCATTTTATGTTGGTTTCATTTTGGTCTAAACGTTATAATCCGGCAACGGCAAGTAAAGATTTAGGTATTCCTTATGTTACAAAACCTGAAACACAATTAATAACTAAATATACCAGAAACACTGTAGCCGAAGTTTTTGATTTTATTCAAAAAGATCTTGAAGAAGGTTTAAAATTAGTTACTAATGATTATAAAGAAGTAAAATTCCATTTTAATAAAGATGCTGCAAAAGCGTTCGCTAGTAGATTTTATTTAGTAAAAGGAGATTGGGATAGAGTAATTGCTTTATCTGATGATTTAGGACCAAAACCTGTTGGAAAATTAAGAGATTTTGCATCGTATGATCTTTTAAGTGTTGCAGATCAAACGATAGCATATGCTAATAGTGATGCGAATACAAATTTATTGATCGTATCTCCAAATTCTATTGTGAGCAGATCACGTTATTCAAACAGATTTTATCTTTCAGGAGATAGATATAATGAAATATTAGGATCATCTACCAACTTATTTGGAAAATCATGGCTGTATAATTTTTATTCTTCAAATAGTAGTATAACAGTTTTTCTTCCAAAGTTTTACGAGTACTTTAAATATACCAACGTAACGGCTGGAATTGGAGTGCCATACACAGCAGAAGTTTTATTGAGTAACGATGAGTTTTTCCTTAATCGTATTGAAGCTCATGTAATGAAAGGGCAAACTGCTCTTGCAAATGACGAACTTGAATATTTCTTGTCTACCAGAACTGCAGGTTATAACCCAACAACAGATAAACTTACAGAAGCAAAAGTAGTAGCAAAATATCCTGTAATTGACAATGAGTACACGCCATTTTATACCATGACGCCAGTACAAACATCGTATGTTAAAGCAATTGCAGAAACAAGACGCAGAGATTTTATACACGAAGGAATGAGATGGTTTGATGTTAAACGTTTCAACATTGTTGTTAACCACGAAACTAACAATAAGCCAACTAACATTTTAGTAAAAGATGATAACCGTAGAGCTTTACAAATACCGCTTCACGCATCAAATACAGGTGTTGAATTAAATCCTAGATAATAACTTTAAGACAAGATTTATGAAATTATCAAAATACTATAAAATAGCAGGAGCGCTTTTATTAATAATAACATTAGTTTCTTGCGCTCACGAAGATCAGCCGGGAGAAAGTCAATTAGACTTTACAAGACCAAACCAAACGACATTAGACACATGGATAACAACTAATTATTTGAATCCATACAACATTAATGTACAGTACAAATGGAACCAGAATACAGTAGACAATAGTCGATTTTTATTTCCTCCATTAGTAGAAAAAGTACAACCCGCACTTCAAATCGTTCAAAAGATCTGGTTAGACAGTTACGCAGCAATTGGCGGAGCAGATTTTGTTAAAAAAATTGCACCAAGAGAAATTGTTTTAATTGGAGGAGTTAACCTTAATAGTGTAGGAACAAAAACGCTTGGTTTAGCAGAAGGAGGACAACGTGTTACATTGTTTGAAACAGATTATATCGAGCAAAAAGACCGTGCCAATGTTACACAGTTTATACACACGATCCAACACGAGTATATTCATATTTTGAATCAGCACAAACCTTTTGATGAAAAATCGTGGGCAAAAATTACACCAGTAGGATATACAGCAGATTGGTACAATTATTCTATTCCCGTATCAAATGAAATTGGTTTCATTACCAGTTATGCCAGATCAAATATCAATGAAGACTTTGCTGAAACAGCGTCAGTTATATTGATAACTTCTAAAGCTGATTATGCTGCTTTTTTAGCAGGAATTAAAAGCCCAACTGCTTTATTTGCCCTGAAAGCAAAAGAAGCACTAGTAGTAAAATATTTTAAAGATGCTTTCAATATGGATTTCTATGCCTTAAGAGATGAAGCTGAAAAAAATACTACTGCTGTAATTAACCTTTAAATAAAAGTATTATGAAAGTAAAACACCTATATAAGTACTTATTTGCAGCGTTATTAGCACTGCAATTAAGCAGCTGCAACAACAATACAGATGCAGAACAACTGTTTGATAAAACACCAACAGATCGTTTAAATGCTCAGAAATCAGAATTAAAAGATGCACTTCTTGCTTCGCCGTTTGGTTGGAAATTAGTTTACTTTACAGATAATACTGTTTTGGGAGGCTATACACATTTATTCAAATTTGCTCAGGACGGAACAGTAGAAATGGCTTCTGATTTTGATGACGATACAGCAGTTTACAAAAGTGAATACGCAATTCAGTTAGGAAGTACAGTAAGTTTGACATTTACAACTAAAAACAGAATCCATCTTTTATCAGAATCAGATAATTATCCAATTCCGGCTTTGCGTAGTAAAGGATACTTAGGAGATTTTCAGTTTTTGTATTATGGACAAGAAAAAGGTGAAATCATTTTTAGAACCAACAGAACTGCTAAAGAATTACGTTTTGTAAAAGCAACTGCCGAAGACTGGGCAAATCTACCTCAAAACCTTGTAATGGAGCAAAATGTTATTGGCGCTCCAACAAGACCATTGTTTAGATTACTAGAAACTAATGATGGTACAAAAACACATCAGCTTGATTTTTCTTTTAGTCCCGTAACTCGTTTTGCAGAAGCAAATTCTATCGAGGCAGGATATTCAGTAAGTTATAATATGGGTATTGGTTACACACCAACTGGTATTGTAGTAAGTCCTGCAGTAGAAGTAGCGAGTCAAAAATTAACTGAATTTGTCTATGACGACGCAACAGGAAGTTTTACAGCTACAGGTACAAATGGAGTTAGTGCAACAATAAAATACTCTACTAAGCCTCTTGTTTTAACAGATGATTATAAGCTTTTAGCGCCAGGAAGCGCTAATAATGTTTACGCATACATTTATAGTATAACAAAAGCAGAAAAAGCAAATTCTGCATTATTCCTTTCTCTGTTAGCAAATGCAGAAGCAAGCGCAGGAGCTGGTATAATGATAACCAGAATACAGCCATGGTTTAATAATGCTGACGGAACAAGTTATATCGAGTATAGATTTGCTGCAACTACAAACCCAGCAGTGACAATCGCCAGAAGATATCATTATTTTACTCCAACAGTAGATGCAACGAAAAAAACAGTTACACTTACTCCGGGAGTTTGGAAATCAAGTACAGCAGCAGGTGCACCAGCAATAGCGGCGCCATCATACTTAAAAGCGCTTGACGACCAGTTTATGAATCCTTCGGGCTTATACTTTGCAAGAATTCCGGTTTCTGGATATACCGGTTATACATTTACGAGTACAACAACTCCATTTAGAATGGTTGCGTACTCATTTCAGTAAACTTTTTTTTAGTTTGTTTTTAGTTTTGGATAAAAGGCGGCTCAATTTGAGTCGCTTTTTTAAAATTAAAAAGCTAAAATGTCTTAGTCTTTAATTAATATATAAAAAAGATACTTGTTGAACAACGAATTCAAATGGCAACCACCATGTTGAAACATTGAAATAAATTTAAATTTTAAAGAGTATAATGAAAGAATATATCACACCAATAAATGTTTTTTTCTTTTTTTGGGGTTTGGTGCTTTTAGCAATATCAGAATTTTATCCAGAGTATTTGAGATACTATTTATATCTCTCCAATGCAATTATAATTCCTGTAATGATAATAAGCCTTATTAAACAAAGAAAAAAAGATAAACTAAATGATACGATGGAATTTCGTTTTGCGATGTACAGAATACTAATTATGGCATTAATGTTAGTAATCTTTTTTTTTGTAACAAAACAAAATCATGTATAATACCAATCAAGAATTGAAATGTGCCGTTAGGCACTAAATATTGCTAGAAAGTTTAAATTAAACACAAATTCTTGTATTTATATAATTGAAAATAAAATGATTACACATTTTTTGAGCCTGAAATCAAACAGATACAAAAGAAATAAGAAACAATATGCTGAACAACCCACAATGGTTTTAAAAACACTTTTAAGTTTTTCAAAAGTTGAAGTATTAAGCAGAGAACAACAAATAAATACTTTTGGTAAAGGATACTTTTATCAGGATAATAAGTGCTCCGTTTATGATCCTTCAAGTACAGTCTCTTTTCGGATTTCTTAGCATCTGGAGATTATTCATAAATCAAGTTAAAGTTAAAAAGCACATTTATAGCTTGTTAATGATTATAAGGAAAATTTTTATTAAACCGTTTCAGGATTCTGAAACGGTTTTTTTATTCTTTTTAGTTTTAAACAAGCGTCGATCATCATAAATTATAGTATTGTTATTTTTTTAAAAAGGGAATTATCATATATTTGACAAGTCATTCATAGCCCTGATAGAAGCGACATCTTTTTTCTTTAACAAGGAAAAGATATAGCGTCCCGAGGCTTCGGGAGCAGGAATAGCTACAAACAATTATTAAAATTAATTTTGAATATGAAATTACTAGAAGGAAAAGTTGCCATCATTACAGGCGCTAGTCGTGGAATTGGAAGAGGAATCGCTGAAGTTTTTGCTAAACATGGTGCAAATGTTGCTTTTACATACAGCTCATCTGTAGCATCTGCAGAAGCTCTGGAAGCTGAGTTGAACAGTTTAGGAGTTAAAGCTAAAGGTTACCAATCAAATGCGGCGGATTTTAATGAAGCGCAAACTTTTGTTGATGCTGTTTTGGCTGATTTTGGAACTGTTGATATTTTGATTAACAATGCCGGAATCACAAAAGACAACTTGTTAATGCGTATGTCTGAGGCTGATTTTGATCAAGTTATTGATGTAAATCTAAAGTCAGTATTTAATATGACAAAAGCAATTCAAAAAACTTTCCTGAAACAACGTGCAGGTTCAATCATCAATATTAGTTCTGTAGTAGGAGTATCCGGAAATGCAGGACAAACAAACTATGCTGCGTCTAAAGCGGGTGCAATTGGTTTTACAAAATCAGTAGCACTAGAATTGGGTTCACGTAATATTCGTTGTAATGCAATTGCTCCAGGGTTTATTGAAACCGAAATGACAGCAAAATTACCAGAAGATGTAGTAAAAGGCTGGAGAGACGGAATTCCGTTAAAACGTGGAGGAACTGTAGAAGATGTTGCAAATGCTTGTCTTTTCTTAGCTTCAGACATGAGTGCATACGTTACAGGACAAGTACTTAATGTTTGCGGAGGAATGTTAACCTAGAAAAGTCTCAGTTTACGGTTTTCAGTTTACACTGATTACTGAAAACTATTCAAAAACTATCAGTTTAGGTTTTTCAGTTCGTACTGATTACTGAAAACTGTCACTGAAAACTAAACAAAATATGACTACAAACACGATTCTATTATTATTACTATCATTAGTAATAGCGGGTGGTTTGTCGTATTTTCAATATTTTTTTAAAGCCAAAAACAAATCCAATGTGATTTGGTTTTTGGCTTTTTTACGTTTTTCAGCCATTTTTGGACTATTGTTATTATTGATAAATCCAATAATGACCAAAAATTCACTTGAGATTACCAAAACACCATTGGCAATTGCGGTCGACAACTCAAGCTCTATTTCTGTTTTAAAATCAGATAAAAAAGTTACTGAATTATACCAGAAGTTAGTTTCAAATCCTGCCCTTAAAGAGAAATTTGAAATTCAATCGTATCAATTTGACGCAGATTTTAAACCTTCAGATAAATTTGATTTTAAAGGAAAACAAACCAATCTTGACGAAGTTGCCAAAAATCTAAAAAGCATCAACAAAAACCTGATTTTCCCGACAGTTATTATTACTGACGGAAATCAAACTACAGGAAACGATTATGTATATCGTTTTGATCCTGTCAATAAAGTTTATCCTTTGGTTGTGGGAGATACAACCACGTTTCTCGATTTAAAAATCAATCAGTTAAACGTAAACAAATACGCTTTTCATAAAAATAAATTTCCGGTCGAAGTATTTCTGCAATATTCAGGAGATAAAACCATAAATGCCGATTTTACAATTTCGCAGGGAAATACAATTGTGGCCAGAGAGAAAGTTTCTTTTTCGGCTTCAAAAAAAACAGCCACTTTAGATTTACTTTTACCGGCAGACAAAGTGGGATTGCAAATTTATAAAGCCAGTATTACATCTGGTGTAAAAGAGAAAAATAGCTACAATAACATTAAGAATTTTGCAGTAGAAGTAATTGATCAAAAGTCGACTATTGCAATTGTTTCGGCAATAGATCATCCGGATATCGCGGCATTAAAACGTTCGATAGAAGTTAATGCACAACGTAAAGTGATATTGGTTAAACCAAATGATATAAGTCAATTACAAGATGTTTCGGTTTTAGTTTTGTATCAGCCAACAACAGCATTTAAAGCAATTTTTGATAATAATAAATTAGCAGGAACAAACACATTTATTATAACAGGAAACAACACTGATTTTAATTTTCTAAACCAACAACAAAATAGTTTAGTATTTAAAATGAGTGGACAAATTGAAGATTATTTGTCAGAGTTTCAGTCGCAGTTTAATTTGTTTGCGATAGATAATATTGGTTTTGAAAATTTTCCGCCGTTGCAAAATGTATTCGGAACCGTTACCACAAACGGAAATGTATCTGTTTTACTTTCGTCAAAAATTAGAAATGTTTCTACAAATGCACCGCTTTTGGCTTTCGCCGAAAATCAAGGAAAAAGAACCGCTTTTCTTTTAGGAGAAAACAGTTGGAAATGGCGTTTGCAAAGTCATATCGACAATCAGTCATTTGAAAAATATGATGTTTTTGTAGACAAAATAATTCAATATTTAGCTTCGACAACTTCAAAAAAATCATTAGTTGTAACACATGAAAGCTTTTATAATTCAGGAGAAGCAATTGAAATAAATGCGCAATACTTCAATAAAAATTATGAGTTTGACGAAAAAGCCAGACTTACGATTACAGTTACAAATGCTGAAACAAAACAAGCTAAAAACTACGATTTACTAAAAGGAAATAACTCGTTCTCAGTAAATCTGGACGGATTATCAACCGGAAAATACAATTTTACAGTAAAAGAGCTAAATACAAATACATTATATTCAAGTCATTTTGAGATTCTGGATTTTGATATCGAAAAACAATTTGTAAATCCTGATGTTGTAAAGCTAAAACAACTGGCACTTCAAACCAACGGAAAAGCATTCTTTGAGAATCAAGCAGATGATTTGATTCAGCAGCTTCTTGAAAATAAAGAATACAAATCGATAGAGAAAAATATTTCGACCAAAACACCGTTAATTGATTGGGTTTGGTTATTAGTTTTGATCGCAATTTTACTGGCAACAGAATGGTTTGTTAGAAAATATAATGGATTGTTATAATAGCCGCAAAGGTTCATAGGGACAAAGGCTCAAAGTTTTGCTGAACCTGAAACCTGAAACTTGAAACATAAAACAAAAAAATAACAATATGGATTTCAGGCTAAAAGTATTCTACACCGTTGCGCTTCGTTTAAATTTTACTAAAGCGGCAACAGAATTATATATCTCGCAGCCAGCGGTTTCTAAACACATTCAGGAATTAGAAGAAACTTATAAAACCAAGCTTTTTGAGCGAAACGGTTCTAAAATCGCCTTAACTCCGGCCGGAGAAATTCTGCTGAAACACACCAAAAATATCTTTGAAATCTATCGCGAAATAGATTTTGATATGAGTTCCTTTATTAACGAACGCCAGGGTTTATTGCGTTTGGGAGCCAGTACAACAATTGCACAATATCTTATTTCGCCGGTTTTGGCACGATTTCATCAAAAGCAAAAAGATATAAAAGTCAATTTGCTAAACGGAAATACAGAACAAATCGAAAATGCTTTAATCAACAAAGAAATCGAGATTGGAATTGTCGAGGGACAATCTAAAAATCAATCGATTAAATATATTCCGTTCCTGAAAGATGAATTGGTTTTGGTTTGTAATACCAAAAATCCTTTGGCAAAGAAAAATGAAATTTCATTAGAAGATTTAAAGACAATGAAATTCATAACACGCGAACGAGGCTCCGGAACACTTGAAGTTATAGAATTTGCATTGAAACAAATTGGTTTCAAAATAACCGATTTACAAATCGAAATGCAGTTAGGAAGTACAGAAAGTATAAAATCATATTTGTTAAATTCAGATTGTTTTGCTTTTATGTCAATACACGCAGTAGATAAAGAGCTTAAAAATAATGAACTAATGGTTTTAGATGTAGAAAATTTATCCATCGAAAGGTATTTTTACATCATAACGCTACTTGGTAAATCAGATTCTTTGTCAGAGCTTTTTATTCAAAATATTTCTTCGTATTATAACTTAGGGTTATAGTCGATTGTAATTTACGATTAGTGATTATGATATAAACGACAGACCTTTGTACAAGAAATATCAAATCAATTATTTTGAAAACGAAACAACATACAGCGTCACATTTATTTGAAGTTAATCTTTATATACAACAGGCAATTTTTATTCTAATTATTGCTTTATGCTTATTTTCTATAATTTCACCACCAATTGCATTATTACTAGGAGTTATAATGGTGAACATTTTTGGGAATCCGTTTGTAGAATTCAATAGTAAAGCGATTACTTATTTATTACAATTTTCAGTAGTTGGTTTAGGTTTTGGAATGAATGCCACAAGTGCACTTTCTGCCGGAAAAGAAGGTTTTTTATTGACTATATTTTCAATTTTCAGCACTTTATTATTAGGTACATTTTTAGGAAAATGGTTAAGAACCGATAAAAAAACTTCACATTTAATTTCTTGCGGAACTGCTATTTGTGGAGGAAGTGCCATTGCAGCCATTTCACCTGTAATTAAATCAAATGAGAATCAAACCTCAATAGCTTTGGGAGTTATTTTTATTCTGAATTCTATAGCATTATTTGTTTTCCCTTTCATCGGACATCAACTTGATTTGTCTCAAAAAGACTTTGGTTTATGGTGTGCTATTGCAATTCACGATACAAGTTCTGTAGTAGGTGCAGCCAATAGATACGGAGCTGAAGCTTTGCAAATTGCTACAACGGTAAAATTAGCCAGAGCCTTGTGGATTATTCCAATTTCGCTTTTGACGGCAGTAATTTTTAATAAGCAATCCCGAAGCGTTGGGACTAAAATTAAAATACCTTACTTCATAGGATTATTTATTCTTGCCATGCTTTTTAATACTTATGTACCCGCAACAGATATTATTGCGCCGCATATTGTAGGCATTGCAAAAATTGGATTAACAATTACTTTATTCCTGATTGGAGCTACCTTAAATATAAATACTTTAAAATCAGTAGGAGTGAAGCCTTTACTACAAGGAGTTCTACTTTGGGCATTTATTGCTTGTTTAGGTTTGGCTTCAATACTATACTTTCATTAAAAAGAAAACTATTTTATGTTCGAGAATTTAACAACAGATTTGCCAACACTATTGTAACGTTTTCCTTTAAATGAAAATCGTCTTTCAATTACAAAATTAAACTGTTTTTTAGTTTTAGCCAATGTAGCAATTTCACTTGGCAAATCTACCTCGTAATCATCTTCAGTGCCTTTTGCTTTTTTGTATGAACCAGTTGTTGTAATTACAAAATCGCGAAAAAACTTTTTATTATTATCATTAACGACAGTATAAGTACTTGACCATCCTGAACTGCTGCTATTAAAAAGAGTATAATAATCAACTTCCATTAAAGACTGGTATTTTCCATCAAAACCTACTAATAAATAAAGATAACCAGAGTAAGGAGCACCTCCGCCACCATTGGCATGTACAAGTGTTAATGCGTACTGATCTTCACCAATTTGTACCAATTTTGGTATGGGAGCCTGAGCAAAAGAACCAAAAGCCTGAATAGCAGGTTGAAAAGATTTCATTTCCCAGGTATTTTCATTCTTTGCAAATTTGGCAATGCTTAAAAGGCCTCCTGCAAATCTGCTGGTTTGCAATCCGTCTGCATCATAAACAGAATGGTTAAAAACCAGAAACTTAAATTGGTTTCCTTTAGAATCTGAATAATCGATATTGGTAAGCAATCTCGTAGCAACACCTTCAGTATAAGGAAACATCTGATCGCCGTCGGTACCGTTTACATCATTATAAGCGGCTGGTTTACAGTTTTTGCAATTCCAGCTTATAAAAGTATTATGGTCTGATAAATTGTATAATTTTCCGGGAAATAATTTCTGCATTGTTTTTACAGCATTCAAAGGATCAGATACTTTCAATGTTCTTTTAGTGTTTAAAATGGTATCACTAACATTTTTTAATTGTATAATATCATCTTGTGCGAAACAAACAGTAGAAATAGAAAAGAAAAGAATAATCAGGCGAATCAGGCGCATAAATAAAAATTTAAGATAAAAAACAGGACGAATTTACAAAGAAACTTTCAATTTGAAGTTATATCATTTAAATGGTTTAAATGCTATACAAAATTAAATTTACATAATCTTGTAAGGTATTCTTTTGAATTATGCTTAAATAAAATAAATTTGTACCTCTAATAAAAATACAAAATGAAAAACTTTAAAATGAAACCAAAACTAATAGCGTTTTTTGCTTTAGGACTTGGATTTTTGACACTATCTTGGGGAATCGTTGGTCACGAACGTATTAATAAAGCCGCAGTGATGGCTTTGCCACAATCTCTACAAGTGTTTTTTTACAATCACATTGATTTTATTACTCAGGAAGCTTCTGTGCCGGACATTCGTAAATATGCCTTAAATTATAAAGATGAAAATCCAAGACATTATTTTGATATGGAAAACTTTGGTTCTGCTGATAGTTTGCCAAAAACTTTAGAAGAAGCAAAGAAAAAATACGATGCTAAATTTTTAAACGATAACGGAATTTTGCCTTGGTATATCGAAGATATGATGGTAAAATTAACTAAAGCTTTTAAAGAAAAAAATAGAGCAGAAATCTTATTTCTTGCTGCAGATTTAGGTCATTATATTGGAGATGCACACATGCCGTTGCATACTTCTGCAAACCATGATGGTCAATTGACCGATCAAAAAGGAATCCATTCTCTTTGGGAAAGCAGATTGCCGGAGTTATTTGCAAAGAATTATAAATTAAATGTGCCGCAAGCAACTTATTATGAAAATGTTAATAAGGCAGTTTGGGACATGATTAATGATACACATAGTTTAGCTGCGCCTTTATTAGAAATAGATAAAAAATTGAGAACGTCAACTCCTGAAAACGAAATTTTTGAGATGGATGCTGAAGGAAAAGTTGTTAAGACTAAATATAACTCAGCTAAGTTCTCTGATAAATATGCGGCTAAATTGCATAAAGAATTAAACGGAATGGTTGAAAGCCAAATGAAAAAAGCAATTACTGCAGTAGCAAGTTTTTGGTATACTGCATGGGTAAACGCAGGAAAACCTGATTTAAGCAAATTAGATTCAAGCGAAATCACACAACGTAACAATCAGGCATTGAAAGATGATCAAAAATTGTTTCAGGATGGATATTTATTCGGAATGGTGAATCAGAATGACTAAAAAGAGTTTTTTTAGTTTCAGGTTTCAAGTTTCAAGTTGAAATACGAATGATGAAAACTAATAATTCTACCAAATAAAAGAGCCTCAAATTCATTTGAATTTGAGGCTCTTTTATTTAATTTTCATTTCTATTCGCTTTACTATTCGACGAAGGAAGAGAAATAAAATCTGTGTAAATCCGTTTAATCTGTGTCATCCGTGTGCCATATGTAGCAAATTCTTCGATGAAACCTGAAACTTTGAAACTTGAAACTTTGAAACTTGAAACAAATTTTTCAATCCTATTTCTGATATTTCTTCTCTTTCAACATATCCGAAGCCGTTTGATAGAATGAAATCGTTTCGTTTACCAAATCAGTTCTTTCCTTTTTCATTGGGATTTCGTTGTAATCAATTTGAAATTCAGGAGCAATACCAGGTTTTGTGTCGATTTGCAAGTCAAATTGCGTTACTTGCTGTTTAGGAGATAAAATCGTCAAAACATTGTCTTTTATTAAACCTAAATCCTGATAAGTTGCAATAAAAGCCCTTGGTTTATAATCAGGTTTCAAAACATCCTGACCAAAGAATTTACTTTCATAGCTAAAATTTAGTAATCCAAAAAGCGTTGGCATAACATCTATTTGAGACATTAACTGATTGTATTTTACAGGTTTTGCATCAGGCGTGTAGATAAAACCAGGGATTCTGTACTTATCTAATGGAAGCTCTGTTTTTCCGGCACTTGATGCGCAATGATCGGCAACAATTACAAATACTGTGTTTTTGAACCAAGGTTGTTTACTGGCCATTTCAAAGAATTTTCTCAATGAATAATCCGTGTATTTTACGCCGCCTTCACGAGATTTAATATCTCCCGGAATATCTATTTTATTATTCGGATAAGTAAAAGGCCTGTGATTACTCACCGTCATAATATGATTAAAGAAAGGTTTGTTTTCCTTTGCCTCAGCATTCATAACCTTTATAGCTTTGTTGTACATATCTTCATCACAAACTCCCCAAACATTAGAAAACGTTATTTCTTCAGGAGTGAAGCTGGATTTATCTACGATTTGGTAATTATTTCCGGAATAAAATTCCTGCATATTGTCAAAAAAAGCATCTCCACCGTACATGTATTTTACATTGTAACCTTTTTGTTTGAAAATTGCTCCCGTCGAGAATTTATTTTTATTGTCTTTTCTCTTTACAACACTTTCACCGGCAGTTGGAGGTAAACATAAAGTCACCGCTTCAAGTCCGCGAACAGTTCTGTTTCCGGCTGCATATAAATTGGTAAAAAGTAAACTTTTTTGAGCCAAACTATCTAAGAAAGGTGTAATGTTTTGTTCGTTTCCGTACATTTTCATGAAGTCAGCACTATAACTTTCTATCGTAATTAAAACAACATTTTTATGATTTTCAACAGAATCAGCAGTTATAGTTCGCTTTGTGCTTTGTCCTGAAATTGTTGGAAATTGCTGTTTTAGAAGTGTAAAAGCCTCTTGATTTGGAAGCGTTTTGTAAAATTTAAAATAATCAAGATCACTATTCTCGAAAGCCAGATAGAATTTATATAATCCATTAGCTTGTAATTCATTAACAAAAACATTTTTAGAGTTTTCAGTTTTTGAAAGAGTTGGAATTGCAAGTAATGAAATAGCAAACAGACAAAGATAAACCAAACTAATTTTTACTTTTTCACCAATAGACGGAATATTGTCTACGTAGTTTTTGGATCTTTTTAAAATAAAATAAGTAAAGATTCCTGTTATTATAAATAAAGCCGAGAACAACGGAATTACAGGATACGATTGCACGATGTTTCCAATAACCTCATTGGTATAAATTAAATAATTTACGGCAATAAAATTGTATTTCACACCAAATTCGTTCCAAAAGAAATATTCACTTAATCCGTTTTGAAGAATTAGTAAAACATATAAGAAAATTACAAAAGCAAACAACCAATATCTGATTTTGTCTCTTAATTTAGGAAGAAAAAGCAAAAGAGCAAAAAGAGCAGTTTTGATTCCGATGAAAATTGCGACTATTTTTGGTAAAGCACCGCCATACTCGTCAAAAACACTTTTTCCGGACACAGCATAAATAAATAATGCTACAAAAACACCAAGAATAATATAGCCGGAAGGCTTGTTGTATTTAGAATTTGAAATGAATATTAAGTATAACCACAAAAAAATACTTGCGATAACAAAAACAAAAAAGTCTGAAAAAAGTCCTAAAGAGAAGATTTTTAAACTCTCCAGAATAGTAAAAGAACTCTGTGTTATAGGGTGAAAAAACAAAACAATTCGTAATACAAAGCTTACTGCGAAGTAAAAAAAAGCAAGATTGTAAATTGGGGAAAGTTTTTTGTAAAAATTCATGGTATTGTTTGTGGTATTATTTTTTTGCAAAAATAATTCTTTAAATTAGTTCTTGATTAAGTTATACCTTCTCATTTATTAACAATGCCTTAATATTAACTTAAAATGGTTTTATTTCTGCTATTCTGAGGGTTTCAGGCAGTTTCTTCGACCCAAAATCTTTATCTTTGGGAATAAAAAAGCCACAGTTTAATCTAAAATTTATAACTAAATGCACATTTTAATAGTCGAAGATGAATTAGGAATTATTCAGTTTTTGCAGCAAGGTTTGCAGGAAGAAGGATATCAGGTTACCACTGCAAATGACGGATCAAAAGGTTTTGAATTGATTCAGGAGCAAAATTTTGATTTAATCTTATTAGATTGGATGCTTCCTAAAATAAATGGTTTAGACTTATGTAAAGCCATAAGAATAAAGGATCAGACTACACCAATTATTTTTTTAACGGCTAAAGATACCGTTCAGGAAACTATAGAAGGCTTAAAAGCAGGAGCAAACGATTATATTAAAAAACCTTTTAGTTTTGAAGAACTGGTAGAACGAATCAAAATTCACTTTAGAAATCAAAAAGAGCCAGAAATTTTAAGTTTAGGTACCATTAGAATTGATTTGTCGAAGCATATTGTTTTAAAAAATGAAGAAGAAGTTGCGCTGACACAAAGAGAATTTGAATTGTTGACCTATTTAATTCAGCATAAAGGAAAAGTTTGTACCAGAAATCAGATTTTAAAAGATGTTTGGGGAATAAATTTTGAATACGATACGGGCGTAATTGATGTTTTTATGAATGCGATCAGAAAAAAACTCAATTTAAAAATTGAAGAAGATTATATTAAAACAATTCGCGGTATTGGTTATATCGCTAACGATTTATAAATGTTGCAACTTTCTTTTAAAAACAGAATCGCTTTAAACTATATCATCACCACAGGATTGTTGATTTTGGTAGTTTTCTCAGTTATTTATTTTATCGTTAAACATACCGTTTATAATCATATTGATGGAAATATTAAAGTTGAAGTTCATAATCATCTGGATGAAATCAAACAAAAAAAAGGCGAAATAATTCTTATCGATCAAGAAGAATGGAATGAACGCGAACACAATACAGTAGATGTAAATCCTGTTTTTGTAGAGTTTTTAGATCTGAAGAAAAAAATTATCGATAAAGCGCCAAATCTTAAAGCGCAAGTTTTAGAATTTAAAGATTCTGCAGAAGATTTTGAGTTGTTTGATACAAAAATGGGAGATCATCCCATCAGGCAAATTCAGGTTCCGCTTCATATAAAAAATAAAAAAATAGGATATCTTATTGTCGCAATGTCTCTGGAAGATTCTAAACTGGTTCTTAATAACTTGTTTGATGTTATGTCCTTATCTTTTTTAGCCATTTTAGTATTGCTGTTTTTCATTGCACGTTTTTTCGCAGGCAGAAGTATAAAACCAATAAATGCAATTATAAATACCTCAAGAATTATCACGAGAGATAATCTAAAAGCCCGAATTCCGCTGCCCAAAGCCCAGGATGAATTGTATGTACTTTCAAAGACAATAAATAATTTATTAAACCGAATTGAAGATGCTATTGAGCGCGAAAAACAATTTACTTCAGATGCATCACATGAACTAAGAACACCTTTAACTGTTATTAAAGGAACACTTGAAGTTTTGATTCGTAAACCTCGTGATTGCAAAGAGTATGAAGAAAAAATTAATTATTGTGTAAAAGAAGTTGACCACTTAAATTTGTTGGTAGATCAGCTACTTTTAATGGCACGTTTTGAAAACCAAAAGCAAAATATCAAAACAGAATCAGTTTATTTAAACACATTAATTTTAGATGTTTTAAGATTAAACTCAGAGAAAATAAACGAGCAAAACATTAGTATTAAGTTTAATGCTTTTGAAGATTATTACATCAAATCAGATACTTTTTTAGTCATTACAATTTTAAGAAATATTATTTCGAACGCAATTAAATATAACAACAAAGAAGGGGAGGTTTCTATTTTACTTTCTAAACAAAATGAAAAGACAATTTGTACTATCTCGGATAATGGAATTGGAATTGCCAAAGAAGATTTAGAAGCTATTTTTAATCCTTTTTTCAGATCAAATTCAACAGATCATCCTGAAATTAAAGGAACCGGGCTAGGATTATCAATCGTAAAACGAGTTACAGAATTATTACATATTGAGTTTAAAATTGATAGCGAAAAAGGACTGGGAACTATCGTTGTTTTAAGTTTTAATGATACTTTGAAAACGTTATCGTAAATTCAAAAAATCCAATAAAATAGGGGTTCATACTTTTTTTTAACAATAAAGTATTGTTAAGTTAAATTAAAAATTGCTTTTTTGTGAAATTAACTAGTATATTTGCAACCGAATCAAAGAATTATAAAACAAACCAAGTCATGATTTCTATACAATTACATCATCATCATTTTCATTATTGCTCTCAAGCGATGTGTTAATGGTATGTGTGTAAATCATCATATTTTAAAACCCGTTTGAGTACATCAAACGGGTTTTTTTATACCAATTCTTTGTACTCAAACTATTAATCCAACAAAAAACTAAAAAAAATGAGTACATTAAAAATTGCAATTCAAAAATCTGGTCGTTTAAACGAAGACAGCATTCAAATTCTAAAAGATTGCGGTATTTCGATCAACAATGGAAACGATCAATTAAAAGCCGAAGCTTCAAATTTCCCGCTAGAAGTTTTATATCTAAGAAACTCAGATATTCCTCAATATTTAATTGATGGAGTTGTAGATCTTGCTATTGTAGGTGATAATCTTTTGGTAGAAAAAGGCAAACATATTGAAGTAATCCAAAAATTAGGATTCTCAAAATGCAAGGTTTCTGTTGCAGTTCCTAAAACATTCAATTACAATTCTATTCAGGATTTAGCAGGTTTACGTATCGCAACATCTTACCCAAATACAGTTAACGAATATTTCAGCTCTTTTGGATTAACAGTAGATATTCACCAAATTTCAGGTTCTGTAGAAATTGCTCCAAATATTGGTCTTGCCGATGCCATTGTAGATATCGTTTCAAGCGGAAGCACCTTATTCAAGAATAATTTAAGAGAAGTAGAAGTTATCCTTAAAAGTGAAGCAGTTCTGGCAGTTTCTCCAAAAGTTTCACCGGAGATTCAAAAACACATAGATACATTAAAATTCAGAATACAATCAGTTTTAAGAGCACGAAACTCAAAGTATATTTTGATGAACGTACCAAATGATAAAATTGATGAAATTGGAAAAATCTTACCGGTTTTAAGAAGTTTAACCGTTTTACCATTAGCACAAGAAGGTTGGAGTAGTGTTCACTCAGTAATTGATAAAGATACTTTCTGGGACGTAATAGATAAATTAAAAGAGGCTGGAGCCGAAGGAATTTTAGTTTGCCCAATTGAGAAAATGGTACTCTAAAGAGAAATTCCAATAAAAGAAATTCCAAATTCCAAACTTCGATAACAGCTTTGCGAACTCTGTGTTAAAAAGAATAGTTTCAATATTAAGCTTTGCGAACTTTGTGTTTTTCAAGATAAAGAATAAAAAAACTTAGCGCTCTTTGCGGTTAAACCCACAAAGTTTAGCGGTTAAAAAATATCAAAATGAATAAAATAGACAATCCAAAACCAGATACCTGGTCAGAAATATTAAAAAGACCAACCAAAACAATCGATGATATCGAAGTTACGGTAAAAGAAATCTTCAAAGAAGTACAGAAAAAAGGAGATGAAGCTGTTGCAAAATACACTTCGATTTTTGACGGAATTTCTTTAGATAACTATGAAGTTTCTCAAGAAGAAATTCAGGAAGCCGTTAATTCGATTTCAAGCGAGTTAAAAGAAGCAATTCAAATAGCAAGAACAAATATTTTGAAGTTTCACACTGCTCAAAAAACAGAGAGAATTTCGATTGAAACTACTGAAGGAGTAAATTGCTGGCAGGAAAAAAGACCAATTCAAAAAATTGGATTATACATTCCGGGCGGAACCGCTCCTTTGTTTTCAACTGTTTTAATGTTGGCCGTTCCTGCAGAAATTGCGGGTTGCAAAGAAATTGTTTTGTGTTCGCCACCAGACAAAACCGGGAAAATAAATCCTGCAATTTTGTACGCTGCAAATTTATGTGGTGTAACTAAAATATTAAAAGTTGGCGGAATTCAGGCAATCGCCGGAATGACATTTGGGACACAATCTATCCCAAAAGTGTATAAAATCTTCGGACCTGGAAATCAGTTTGTAACCGTTGCAAAGCAATTGGCAACACAATTTGGTGTAGCAATTGATATGCCCGCCGGTCCTTCAGAATTGTTGATTGTGGCTGACAATACAGCTGTTCCGGCGTTTGTAGCTTCAGATTTATTATCTCAGGCAGAACACGGAACTGATAGTCAGGTGATTTTAGTTTCGACCTCGAGAAGATTAATTGATGCTGTTGAAGCTGAAATTCAGGCTCAAATTGAAGTTCTTCCTCGTAAAGTGATTGCTAAAAAAGCGATTGAAAATTCAAAATTAATTTATGTTGAAAATGATCAGATTGCTTTAGATTTAATCAACGAATATGGACCGGAACACTTTATAATCTGTTCTGAGTTTGATGATTTTTATTGCAACGGAATAGTAAATGCAGGTTCTGTTTTTATTGGAAATTATACTCCGGAAAGTGCCGGGGATTATGCTTCGGGAACAAATCATACATTGCCAACAAACGGTTATGCTAAAAATTACAGCGGAGTAAATCTGGATAGTTTTATGAAATCAATGACGTTTCAGAAAATATCAGAAATAGGAATTCAAAATATTGGTGGCGCTATTGAAATTATGGCTGAAGCCGAAGGTTTACAAGCGCATAAGAATGCTGTGACTTTAAGGTTGAAGAGTTTAGAATAAAGAAAATAGAGGAAATAAAATAGAAGAAAGAAGCAAGATGAAAGAGTTAAACGATTAGACTTAAGTTTATATTCTTGCCTCTTGATTCTTAAATCTTCCTAAAAATGAAAAAAATGAAATTCGATATAAATACAATAACGCGTGAAAACGTAAAAACATTAAAACCTTATTCTTCGGCGCGTGATGAGTTTGAGGATTTTGATACTGCCGAAATGATTTTTTTGGATGCCAATGAAAATCCGTTTCAAAATGGCGTGAATCGTTATCCTGATCCACAACAGAATTCGGTTAAAGCGATTTTAGCAAAGAATAATAAAGTAAAACCAACTCAGATTTTATTAGGAAACGGAAGTGATGAAGTTTTGGATTTACTTTTCAGAGCTTTCTGTGAGCCAAAAATTGACAATATAATTTCGTTACCACCAACGTATGGAATGTACAGTGTTTTGGCAAACATTAATGCAGTCGAAAACAGGGAAGTTTTACTTTCAGCAGATTTTCAGCCGCAAGTAGAAAAGATTTTAGACGCCGTTGATGATAACACAAAAATCATCTTTTTATGTTCGCCAAATAATCCAACAGGGAATTCTTTCTCAGATGAAAGTGTGGTTAAATTGCTTCAAAATTTTAAAGGTTTGGTTGTAATTGATGAAGCTTATATTGACTTTTCAGAAAAAGAAAGCTGGTTGACAGAAATGGATGAATATCCAAATTTGGTGATTACACAAACGCTTTCAAAAGCGTATGGTTTGGCTGGAATTCGTTTGGGAATTTGTTATGCTTCTGAAGCTATAATTTCTGTTTTAAATAAAATAAAACCTCCTTATAATGTAAACGAGTTAACACAGCAAAGAGCAATTCTTCGTTTAAAAGATTCGGATAAAATAAAACAAGAAATAGCTTCTATTATTGAACAAAGAGAGGAGTTACTTAAGGTTTTACTTGAAGTGAGTTTTGTGGAAAAAGTATATCCTACAGAAGCTAACTTTGTATTGGTAAAAGTAGATAATGCGAATAAAAGATATGACGAATTAATTGCAAAAGGAATCGTAATTCGTAACAGAACGACTCAGCCTTTATGCGAAAATTGCCTTCGTTTTACGATTGGAATTCCTGAGGAAAATGCTGTTTTGATTAAAGAATTGAAGTTGTTGAAATAAAAAAGATATAGGCCACAGATTACACAGATTAAAATGATTTTTCTTTCGCCACGAATTTCACGAATTTTCACTAATTCAATTCGTGTTAATTCGTGTTAATTCGTGAAATTCGTGGCAAAAAATCAAACACAAACAGAATAAAAAAATCCGTTTAATCTGTGTAATCTGTGGCGGCACAAAAATTTGAACTATGAAAAAAGTACTTTTTATCGATCGTGACGGAACGATTGTTTTAGAACCTGAAAATTATCAATTAGATGCTTTGGAGAAAGTAGAATTTTATCCAAAAGCTTTTCAATATTTGGCTAAAATTGCCAATGAATTAGATTACGAATTAGCATTGGTAACCAATCAGGATGGATTAGGAACGGATAGTTTTCCGGAAGATACGTTTTGGCCAACGCAAAATTTTATTTTAAAAGCCTTTGAAAATGAGGGAATTTTGTTTGATGATATTTTCATTGACAGATCATTTCCTGAAGATAATGCGCCAACGCGTAAGCCGAGAACGGGAATGTTGACGAAATATATTGATAATCCGGAATATGATTTGGCAAATTCGTTTGTTTTAGGAGATCGTTTGACTGATGTTGAATTGGCTAAAAACCTGGGAGCAAAAGCCATTTTTATCAATGATAATGACGGAATTGGGAGCAATGAAATTTCAGCGAAAAGAGAAGAATTAGACAAAACTATTATTCTTCAAACGATGAGTTGGAAAGAAATTTATGAGTTTTTGAAACTAGAAGCACGTTCAGCTTCGATTACGCGTAAAACCAATGAAACGGATATTTACATCAACTTAAACCTAGATGGAACTGGGAAAAGTAAAATAGAAACCGGAATTGCTTTTTTTGATCATATGTTAGATCAAATTTCGCGTCACGGTCAAATGGACTTAGAAATTCTGGTAAAAGGTGATTTAGAAGTCGATGAACACCACACAATCGAAGATACTGCAATTGCCTTGGGAGAAGTTTTTGCAAAAGCTTTAGGAAACAAACTAGGAATTGAACGTTACGGTTTCTGTTTGCCAATGGACGATTGTTTAGCGCAGGTTGCGATTGATTTTGGCGGAAGAAACTGGCTGGTTTGGGAAACAGAATTTAAACGTGAAATGGTGGGTAAAATGCCAACAGAAATGTTTTATCATTTCTTTAAATCCTTCTCTGACGGTGCTAAAGCCAACATTAATATAAAAGCTGAAGGAACGAACGAGCACCACAAAATTGAAGCAATTTTTAAAGCTTTCGCGAAAGCTATAAAAGTGGCGGTAAAAAGAGACACAGAGAAAATGATTTTGCCATCAACGAAAGGGATGTTATAAATATTTGTTTCAAGTTTCAGGTTTCACGTTCTGAAAGTAACTTGAAACGTGAAACCTGAAACAAACAAAACAAACAAAAAAAATATGGATGCTCAAAAATTCGCAAAAGCCTGGATAGAATCCTGGAATTCGCATGATTTAGACGATATCATGAAGCATTATTCTGAAGATATCGAAATTACAACACCCATGATAAAACTGGCAGCTGGAATTGAAAGTGGTTCACTTCAGGGAAAAGAGCAAGTCAGAGCATATTGGGAGAAGGCTTTAACTAAAATTCCGGATTTGTATTTTGAATTAGTTGAAGTTACTTCAGGAGTTGATTCGGTGGCACTTTATTATAAATCAATTATGAATAAAATGGCGATAGAAGTCATGTTTTTTAATGAAAACGGATTGGTAAATAAAATGATAGCTCATTATACAGATCTGTAGAAGAAAATTTGTTTAAAGTTTCACGTTCTCTAGAACAACTTGAAACATGAAACCTGAAACAAAAAAACAAAAAAATCAAATGAAAATAGTAATTATAAATTACGGAGCAGGAAATATTCAGAGCATTATGTTTGCTATTGAAAGGCTTGGTTTTAAAGCTGTTTTGAGTAATAATCCGGATGAAATTTTGGCTGCGGATAAAGTGATTTTTCCCGGAGTTGGAGAAGCAAGTTCGGCTATGGAAAAATTGAAAGAAAGTGGTTTGGATGGTTTGATTCCGAATTTGAAACAACCGGTTTTAGGAATTTGCCTTGGAATGCAATTGATGTGTAAATCGAGTGAAGAAGGAAATACGGAAGGTTTAGGAATTTTTGATGTTGATGTGATTAAGTTCACATCGAAAGTAAAAGTGCCACAAATGGGATGGAATCAGATTTACAATCTAAAATCGGATTTGTTTAAAGGAATTTCTGAGAATGAGTTTATGTATTTAGTACATAGTTTTTACGCCCCAAATTGCGATGAAGCCATAGCTGTAACGAATTACGAGTTAGAATACGCATCGGCTTTACAAAAAGATAACTTCTATGGAACTCAGTTTCATCCGGAGAAAAGTGGGGCAGTTGGGGAGAAGATATTGGAGAATTTCTTAAAATTAAATTCCAATATTTAAATTTCAATTGAAAAAACAATATTAAAAATCAATATCAATTTTGGAGAATCTAAAATCTAAAATCGTTAATCTACAATCAAAAATCAAATGAGAATAATACCAGCCATAGATATCATTGACGGAAAATGTGTTCGTTTATCTAAAGGAGATTATAATACCAAAATAATTTACAATGAAAATCCACTTGAAGTAGCGAAATCATTTGAAGCGCACGGAATCGAATATTTGCATTTAGTAGATCTTGACGGAGCAAAATCAAGCAAAATTGTGAATTATAAAATTTTGGAACAAATTGCCACGCAAACGAGTTTAAAAATTGATTTTGGTGGTGGTTTAAAATCAGATGATGATTTGAGAATTGCATTTGAAAGTGGTGCAAATCAAATAACTGGCGGAAGTATTGCGGTAAAAAACAGAACAATTTTCGAAAAATGGATTTCAGAATATGGTTCTGATAAAATCATTTTAGGCGCCGATGCCAAAGACGAAAAAATTGCGGTTTCTGGTTGGTTAGAAGATTCAAATGAAGATTTGATTCCGTTTATTCAGGATTATCAAACCAAAGGAATTCAGTATGTAATTTGTACTGATATTGCTAAAGACGGAATGCTTGAAGGACCAAGTTTTGATTTATACAGCAAAATTTTAGCCGAAGCAAATGGCGTAAAATTAATTGCCTCAGGAGGAATTTCAACTTTTGACGAATTACCAAAACTAGCTGAATTAGGCTGTGAAGGAACCATTATAGGGAAAGCAATTTATGAAGGAAGAATCAGTTTGAAACAACTAGAGGGTTATATAATTAGAAAATGAGAATTAATTAGATAATATGTCAATTAGAAAATTAGATAATTTTTGACATTGCGTTTAAATTATCTAATTATCAAATTTTCTAATTGGCACATTATAAATTGACACATTAAAAAAAATGTTAGCAAAAAGAATCATTCCTTGTTTGGATATAAAAAACGGAAGAACCGTAAAAGGCGTTAATTTTGTAGACTTGCGCGATGCGGGAGATCCGGTGGAATTAGCAGAAATTTATTCGGCTGAAGGTGCCGATGAATTGGTTTTTCTGGATATTTCGGCTACTGAAGAACGTCGTAAAACGTTGGTCAATATGGTTCGAAGTGTGGCGGAGAAAATCAATATTCCGTTTACGGTTGGTGGTGGAATCTCATCTGTTGAAGATGTTGAAATTCTGCTAAATAATGGTGCTGATAAAGTTTCGATAAATTCATCGGCAGTTAAGAATCCGCAATTGATCAATGATTTGGCTCAGAAATTTGGAAGCCAATGTGTGGTTGTTGCCATTGACGCCAAACAAATTAACGGACAATGGATTGTTCATTTAGTTGGTGGAAAAGTGCCAACGGAGCTCAATTTATTCGATTGGGCAATTGAAGTAGCAGAACGCGGCGCTGGTGAAATTTTATTCACATCAATGGATAATGATGGAACCAAAAATGGTTTTGCAAACGAAGCTTTGGCTAAATTATCGACTTTAATTAATATTCCGATTATTGCTTCAGGCGGAGCAGGAAATATTCAGCATTTTGTAGATTCTTTTAAAGAAGGAAAGGCCGATGCGGCGCTGGCTGCGAGCGTTTTTCACTTTAAAGAAATTGAGATCAAAACTTTGAAGGAAGAACTTAGGAATAATGGGATTGAAGTTAGACTTTAGAAAAAGAGTCAAGAAGAAAGAAACAAGATTTAATCTAAAAATAAAAGAGTTCAGCAATCTGAAGTCTAAAATCTAAAATAACATGGACATAGATATAAAAAGTGCACACGGATTGATTCCGGCAATAATTCAGGATTCAGAAACAAAAAATGTTTTGATGCTGGGATACATGAACGAAGAATCTTTGAAGAAAACAATAGAGACTCAAAAAGTAACTTTTTTCAGCCGATCTAAACAAAGACTTTGGACGAAAGGCGAGGAGAGCGGTAATTTTTTAAATTTAGTAAGTATTAAAAATGACTGCGATGGTGATACGCTTTTAATTCAGGCAAAACCTGTAGGACCAACGTGTCACACGGGAGCAGATACTTGCTGGCAGGAAGAAAACACAGCCAATTATGGTTTTATTTCTCAATTAGAAAATACAATAAAAACCCGCAGAGAAAATGCTGATTCTGAGAAAAGTTATGTTGCTTCATTATTCGAAAAGGGAATCAATAAAATTGCTCAAAAAGTAGGTGAAGAAGCTGTAGAAGTAGTTATTGAAGCAAAAGATGATAACGATGATTTATTCCTGAGCGAAAGCGCTGATTTATTGTTTCATTATTTGATTTTACTGCAAGCAAAAGGTTTTCAGTTGAATGATGTAGTTGATGTTTTAAAGAAACGTCAGAAGTAGTAAGAGAGAATTAAAGGATTGTTTCAACACAATCTTGTCTGACTGAGCGATCCCGAGGCTTCGGGAGAAGTCCCACAAAGTGATTCAATAAGATTATCGTTGATATAGAACGCTGATGACGCGGATTCGCTATGCGAAAACGCTGATTTATACGGATTTTCTACTTGCATTTTTGTCAGACTGAGCGAAGTCGAAGTAACGCAAAGTGATTCAACATATGTGACTTCGGCTTCGCTCAGTCTGACAAAAAAGTATTATTTTAGTGAAAAATAATAATCCTATGAAACTATTCGTATGTCTGTTTTTATTTTTGATCCCAACTTTAAACTATGGATTCAAGAAACATGAATTGCCTTATTCAATTGTTATTGCAAAAGCAGATTTAATTGTTGACGGAACCATTTCTAAAGTTTCAAAAAATGAATACGAATTTACAATAAGTCAATTTGTAAAAGGGAAATCAGCCTTAAAAATTAAGGTTTCAATCTGGAAGGAATGGATTTGTGATCCAAGAATAAAAGCGCTAAAAACTGGTCAAAGATTAATTTTGTTTTTAGAAAAAAGTGCTTACGGTAATTTTAGTACAATTAATGATAGCACTGGAGAGATATACGTAGATAATGATTCTTTTATAAATATATTTCTTCCAAAAGAGTTTACTAATCCTAAGGTTTTAAAAGAAGGGATTTCTATGTTTTTACAAACTTATAAAGTTTATGGAGATTTAAATGATCGATTCTTACAAAATATTTATTTTCAGTCCAATAAATCTATATTTGAAATTTATAAAATGAAAGAAGATAATAAGGTTTTTAAATTTTTAGCTGGTAAGGATATACCTTATCCTGAAGTCAAATATAATTTGATACCACAGTTTATTAATTAAAGATTAAAAAAAAAGTACTTCACAAACCTAAAGCCCGGTTTGTTGAATCACTTTGTGTGACTTCTCCCGAAGTCTCGGGATCGCTCAGTCTGACAAAAAATGTGACAAACAAAAAGGGAATAAAATCAGTGTTAATCCGCGTTTTCGCATAGCGAATCCGCGTCATCCGCGTGCCATTTCATCATTATTCCACAAACTCAAAAAACGCAAATTCCTGCGGCTGATGAAAACCGAAACTTAAACTTTTATAATGTTGTAATGCAAGATATTCTGTTGTGTTACCGTAATCAATTCTAAAAGCATTTCCTCTCCATTTTGTTCCAGGTTTTGGCTTGTTGAAATTTCCATTTTGAATGGTTTCTAAACTCGAAAACGAAATTTTAATTTCAGTATTAAAACCTTCCGGAGTTATTTTGCTTTGGGCTTCCATTCCTGTAATATCAAAGGCTATAGAGGTATTCCAGCCACCACAAAGAGGTGAAATACATTTAAGTAAAATGTCATAATTTGAAGAAAATGCATTTACCCCAATTTCGACATAATTTTGACCGTCACCATCCGGATCAATAAAAATTTCGACTAAATCATCTGTCGCAAAAAAATGAGAATCTTTTTTCTGAGATGATCCAACGATTTTAGAATCGGTAGAACGATAGGCAATATATAGGTTTTCATCATTCCACGAAAGTGAAACAAAGGTATTTTGAGTAGCTTTTGCACCAGAATCATGAATGACAAACGGACCCAAAAATGGTGTTTTCCAATCTGACAAATCTCCATCGACATTGATTTTTTCATTTGTTTTATGAACGGGAATGTTCTGCGAGTTGCTTGTTATCGAGCACATAAAAAATAAAATCAAGGTAATTTTAGTAAATTTCATACAAAAGTTATAAAGATTCGGAGCTACTAAAGTAATTAAGAATAATGAATTTTAACACTATTTTTTTTGAATAGAAATCACAAAACCACTATAAATTTGTTATGAATGTTTACATTTGTTGACGATCACGTTCGTTTAAATATCCTATTTATTCCAAAATTATAAATAATGAAAAATTACTTCGGGGGCGTTCTAATCGCCTTTTTAGTTGGTTTTACAGCCAATGCGCAAGGACTTCTTAACAAGTCTGAAACGGTTTTTACACATCAGGACACTTTACGCGGAAGCATTACTAAGGAGAGAGCCTGGTGGGATTTAAAATACTATCATTTAGATGTAAAAGTAAACCCAAAAGAGAGAACAATTACAGGTTCAAATACTGTTCGTTATACTGTTTTGACGCAATACAACAAAATGCAGATTGATTTGCAGGAACCTATGCAGATTTACAAAGTAACTCAAGACGGAAAAGAATTGAAGTTTAAAAGAGACGGAAATGCTTTTTTTATTGAATTAACGGCTGCTCAAAAAGTAGGAGAGACTAAGGAAATTTTAATTTCTTTTGGCGGAAAACCTAAAGAGGCAATCAAACCACCTTGGGATGGCGGAATTACCTGGAAAAAAGATAAAAACGGAAAAGATTTTATTGCTTCTTCATGTCAGGGTTTAGGTGCCAGCGTTTGGTGGCCTTGTAAAGATCACATGTATGATGAAGTTGAGAATATGTTGATTAGCGTGAATGTTCCCGGCGATTTAACAGACGTTTCTAATGGAAGATTGAAAAGTGTTAAGAAAGAAAAAGATGGTACCAAAACGTTTAATTGGTATGTTTCGAACCCAATTAATAACTATGGTGTAAACATTAATATTGGTGATTATGTTAATTTCTCTGAGAAATACAAAGGCGAAAAAGGCAATCTAGATTGTAATTATTATGTTTTAAGAGACAATTTAGCTATAGCCAAAGAACATTTCAAAGATGCGCCAAGAATGCTGAAAGCTTTTGAAAACTGGTTTGGTCCTTATCCATTTTATGAAGATAGCTATAAATTGGTCGAAGCGCCTTATTTAGGTATGGAACACCAAAGTAGTGTGACTTACGGAAATGAGTATAAAAACGGTTATTTAGGACATGATTTAAGCGGGACAGGTTGGGGATTAAAATTCGATTTTATTATTATTCACGAGTCTGGACACGAATGGTATGCTAATAATATTACTTATAAAGATATTGCTGATATGTGGGTTCACGAGAGTTTTACCAACTATTCTGAAAGTCTTTTTGTTGAGTATTATTATGGAAAAGATGCTGGTGCTGAATACGTAATTGGTTGCAGAAAAAACATTCATAATGACAAACCAATTATTGGTCATTATGATGTAAATAATGAAGGATCTGGCGATATGTATCCAAAAGGAGCAAATATGTTGCATACGATTCGTCAGATAATTAATGATGATGCAAAATGGAAATCGATTCTGCGAGGCATGAATAAAACCTTCTATCACCAAACGGTTACAGGTAAACAGATTCAGGATTATATTAACGAGCAGTCAGGAATTAACTTTAACAGAGTTTTTGTGCAATATTTGACGACTACTCAAATTCCGGTTTTTGAATATATCTTTAAAAACGGATCTTTTGGATATCATTGGACAAATTGCGTTGCCAAATTTGATATGCCGATAAAAGTTACTTTGAATGGTGAAGAAATATGGCTGAAACCAACAACTGAATGGCAGTCAGAAAAAACTACTAATGAAAACAGAAAAGTAGAAGTTGATAAAAATTTCTATGTAACGAGTTCTAATATTGTAGAATAAAGTTTCTTTAAATTCCAATTTTAAAAATCCCAAATTCCAATGTCGAATTTGGGATTTTTTACGTTTAGTAAACCCGACAGATTTTAAAAACTTGTCGGGTTTGTCGTTTAAGCAAAGTATGTAGTAATTTTGTGCGCAAACCTTTGTCAAAGTTTTAAACTTTGACAAAGGTCGTAACGTAAACTATTTGGATTTTTTAAATTTGGAATTTAAATTTTATCGGTTGTTCAATTTTGCCTTTTCCTTAATTATATCAGCAATTTTTCTATTTTCAATTTTGCTTTCAAGCCATGAAATAATATCCAGATATAGGAAAGCTCTTTTCTCGTAAGTGTTGTTTTCTAATTCGATAAAGCGCAAACGCATTTTAATAAATTCCTTTTTAATATCGGCAGGGTATAAGTTATTTAGATTTCTTAAGAACTTAATAATTTCCTTTTGAACTTCATGCAGATCGTTCATTTTTATTAGAAATTTATATGTGTTTTTAAGATGATTTTCTAAATAATAATCTTTTCCTAACTCATAATGTGCAATCAAAGACAATAGTCTGGCAAAACACATCAAATCTTCGCGCATTGATAAGTTCTTGTTGTTGATTATTTTATCTAAATACTGAATACATTCATTGTATTTTTCATTTCCAAAATAAATCGAAGCAATTTTATAGAAAAACAACATTTCGTGATGTTCATCAAGATGTTCGCTATGTAATTTTAGTTTTTCTAAAATCTCCGGAATTAAATATTCGCTTTCGGCAAAAGTACCTTCCAGAATGTGTAAATTTAACTTATTGTTATAAACGTATAGAAATGATAGTGATGCAATATTATCATTTACCGGAAATTTTGGATCCTGAATAGTTTCTTCTAAAAGCGAAAGATATCGTTTAAAATTCGACGTATATTTCAACATATAAAGAGATTCTAAAAAATAGTGGTTTCCTTTTAGAAAAAATACAGGATTCTGATAAATCATATTTGGATTATCATAAAAAAGTGTAACCCATTTATAAGCATATTTATAACTCGCTAAAAAGTCCTGAACAAGGAAACTTCTCCATAAATTGGCATTGTAAAACCAGTATTTTTCGCGGAAACCAAACTTGCTTTCGTCTAATTTGGCAATGTGTTTATTAAAGTAATCATCAATATACTTGTATTCTTCATCACTTTTTACATAACCTGTTTTCAGCATGATTCCATATAACTGAAGCGATAAATTCGATAATTTGCTCGAAATCGTGTTTCTGTAGTTTAATTCTTTTGCCTGAATAACCAATTCATCGGCACGACCCTGAATACTTCGGGTAATATATTGTGATTCGATTAGTTTTTCGAACTCTACAATTTCATAAGCCATTAATTTTTCGTCATTTTCAAGCGCAATGATTTTGGTTTTATCCAAAATTTTCAAACTCTGTTTATATAATCCTTTATTATATAGAATAACGGCAAAATCTATTTGTTCTCTTAACTGATAACGAATGTTCTGACTCGGAATATTCAAACGAATACTCACTAAAATTTGTTTGTATAAGTATGATTTTAAGTTAGATAACTGTACTTTTTTGATGATTCCGCTCTTTAAAATGAGTTTTTCATCATAGTTTTCAGACTTGTCTAAAATATTAAACAATTCAATAAATTTTGTGTTAGAACTAGTTTCTAAACGGCTTGCAAAAATTTTAAACTGTCTTTTTTCGGATTTAGAAAGTGATTTTATTAATACAAATAAGAAATCTTTTTGATGGTTAGCCATTGTAAAATATAATAATGTAACTTATTGATTTTTAGTTATTTAATACGTTATAAATTGTTTTATGAACAGTATAATTTCATTAAAATGAATTTCGTACTGAAGAAGTACAATATATATTTGTTATCAAGATGTGAAATTACATTAAATAAATGAATATGAATAGAGAGAAAGTTCAAATTTTTGACACCACTTTGCGTGATGGAGAGCAGGTCCCAGGATGTAAGTTAGATACTAAACAAAAATTAGTTATCGCAGAACGACTTGATAAAATGGGAGTTGACGTTATCGAAGCGGGTTTTCCTGTGTCAAGTCCGGGCGATTTTTTATCGGTCTCTGAGATTTGTAAAATTGTAGAGAATGCAACTGTCTGCGGACTTACAAGAGCCGTAAAAAACGACATTGATGTTGCTGCAGCTGCTTTAAAGCATGCTAAGAAACCTAGAATCCACACAGGAATCGGAACATCTGAATCTCATATACTCCATAAATTAAATACCACACGAGAAGATATTATTGCAAGAGCAAAATTTGCTGTTTCTCATGCAAAATCTTATGTAGAAGACGTTGAGTTTTATGCAGAAGATGCTGGTAGAACAGATAATGCTTTCCTTGCACAAGTTTGCGAAGAAGTAATCAAATCCGGAGCAACGGTTTTGAATATTCCTGATACAACAGGATATTGTTTGCCGGAAGAATACGGAGCAAAAATTAAATATTTAAGAGAAAACGTAAAAGGTATCGAAAATGTGATCCTTTCATGTCACTGTCATAATGATTTAGGAATGGCAACTGCAAACTCTATTGCAGGTGCAATAAATGGAGCGAGACAAATAGAATGTACTATTAATGGTATTGGTGAAAGAGCCGGAAATACGGCACTTGAAGAGGTGGTAATGATTTTTAAACAACATCCTTACCTTAATCTTGATACTAATATAAATACAAGAGAATTGAATGAAATGAGCCGATTAGTTTCTGAAAGTATGGGAATGATCGTGCAGCCAAATAAAGCTATCGTAGGAGCGAATGCTTTTGCACACAGTTCTGGAATTCACCAGGATGGTGTGATTAAAAACAGAGCAACTTACGAAATCATGGATCCACTTGATGTTGGTGTAAATGAATCTTCAATTATCCTAACGGCTAGAAGCGGAAGAGCTGCATTGGCTTATCGTGCTAAAAAAGTAGGTTACGAGCTTACAAAAGTACAATTGGACATTGTATATATTGAGTTTTTGAAATTTGCTGATATTAAAAAAGAAGTACTTGATGCTGATATTCATCAGATTATTGAAGCTTCTAAAATTCAAGGCGAATTAATCAGAAGCTAGTTGAGAAGAGAAAATAGAAGATAGAGAATAGAGCAAAGAAGAAAGAGAAAAGAAAAAGATTTAAATCATAAAGAACGAGACGTTATGAATTTGAAAATAGCAGTTTTACCAGGAGACGGAATTGGACCAGAGGTAATTTTACAAGCCAAGAAAGCTTTATACGCCATAGGCGAGGTGTACAATCATGAATTTGTTTTTGAAGAAGCGCTCATGGGAGCGATCGCGATCGATAAAACAGGAAATCCGTTACCGGAGCAAACCTTAAATCTGTGTTTGAATACAGATGCGGTTTTATTTGGTGCAATTGGAGATCCAAAATATGATAATAATCCAAATGCAAAAGTTCGTCCGGAGCAAGGATTATTGAAGCTTCGCAAAGAATTAGGTTTGTTTGCCAACGTTCGTCCTATTAAACCATATAAATCATTACTTGATGCTTCTCCTTTAAAAAGAGAAATTATCGAAGGTGCTGATTTTACTATTTTCAGAGAATTAACTGGTGGAGCTTATTTTGGAGCAAAAACATTAAATGAAGAAGGAACACATGCATCGGATTTATGTGAGTATTCAGAAGAAGAAATTACAAGAATTGCACATTTAGCTTTTAAATCGGCACAAAACCGACGCAAAAAGTTAACGATGGTAGACAAGGCAAATGTTTTGGAAACTTCAAGATTGTGGAGAAAAGTCGTTCAGAAAGTGGGTGAAGGTTATCCGGATGTAGCTTTAGACTTTTTATTTGTAGATAATGCAGCAATGCAAATCATTTTAAATCCAAAACAATTTGATGTGATTTTGACAGAAAATTTATTTGGAGATATTTTATCAGATGAAGCAAGCGTAATTACAGGTTCTATTGGTTTATTGGCTTCAGCATCTTTAGGAGAAAAAAATGCTTTGTTTGAGCCAATTCACGGATCTTATCCACAGGCAAAAGGAAAAAATATTGCCAATCCAATTGCCTCGATTTTATCAGCTGCAATGTTATTAGAACATTTTGGTTTGTTTAAAGAAGCAAGTGTGATTTATCAGGCAATTGAAAAAGCAATCGAATTTAAAGTTGTAACGGTTGATTTAAAACCAGATTCAAAATTCGGTACAAATGAGGTAGGGGAGTTTGTTTCTAATTTTATTTTTAGCAAGGATGACTTGTTATATTTTAATAATGACAATGTTAGTATTGGTCAATCAACAATTGTTTAAGGTTTTTATTAAAATGATGAAATAAATAACAAGAAGTATGTGAAATGTTGAGATTTTATTTTTTTAGTCCTGTAAGTTTTCATACTTTTGTGACACTAAAAAAAATAAAAGATGCAAATCTCAATTATTATTACTTCTGTCTTTGTTGTCAATGTGATTAACACATATGCATCGGGAATGGTATAAATATAATTGAAAAACTATATTATAAACCTTCCAAATACTGGAAGGTTTTTTTTTTGAACAAAAATTAAAAACAAATATTACATAATGGAATTAAATAAGTACAGCAAAACCATCACTCAAGATCAAACACAACCTGCGGCGCAAGCGATGTTGTACGGTATTGGTTTAACTGAAGAAGATTTGAAAAAAGCACAAGTAGGTATTGTGAGCATGGGTTACGATGGTAACACTTGTAACATGCACTTGAACGATTTAGCAAAAGATGTTAAAAAAGGTGTTTGGGATGCAAATCTGGTCGGACTTATTTTTAATACCATTGGTGTAAGTGACGGAATTTCAAACGGTACTGAAGGAATGCGTTTTTCATTAGTTTCTCGTGATGTAATTGCAGATTCTATTGAAACCGTAATGGGAGCGCAATTTTATGATAGTTTGATCGCAATTCCGGGTTGTGATAAAAATATGCCGGGAGCTTTAATCGCAATGGGAAGAGTAAATCGCCCTGCAATTATGGTGTACGGAGGAACAATACATTCAGGAAAATGGAAAGGTGAATCTCTAAATATTGTTTCTGCATTTGAAGCATTAGGAAAAAAATTCAACAACACCATTTCTCCGGAAGATTATAAAGGAGTTATTCAAAACGCTTGTCCTGGAGCTGGTGCTTGCGGCGGAATGTATACGGCAAATACAATGTCGTCAGCAATTGAAGCATTAGGAATGAGTTTGCCATACAGTTCTTCAAACCCTGCTTTGAGTCAGGAAAAGAAAGATGAATGTCTTGCTGCCGGAAAAGCTATTCTAAACTTATTAGAAAAAGATATTAAGCCAAGAGACATTATGACTCGCAAGGCTTTTGAAAATGCCATTACGTTGGTAGCTGTTCTTGGAGGTTCTACAAATGCTGTTATGCACTTAATTGCTATGGCACATTCGGTTGATGTAGAAATTACGATTGATGATTTTCAAAGAATTAGTGATAAAACACCTGTACTTGCTGACTTGAAACCAAGTGGTAAATACATGATGGAAGATTTACACGCTGTTGGAGGAGTTCCTGCAGTATTAAAATATTTGTTGAAGGAAGGACTTATTCATGGAGATTGTTTGACGGTAACGGGGAAAACTGTTGCTGAAAATCTGGCTTCGGTTCCTGATTTACAAGATGGACAAGAAGTAGTTCATGAAATACAAAAAGCATTAAAATCAACTGGAAACATTCAGATTTTATACGGAAATCTAGCTTCTGAAGGTTGTGTTGCTAAAATTAGCGGAAAAGAAGGAGAGTATTTTGAAGGTCCTGCCGTAATTTTTGAAGGTGAATTTGATGTTATTCCTGGTATTCAGGCCGGAAAAGTAAAACCGGGAGATGTAGTCGTCATCAGGAACTGTGGACCAAAAGGTGGTCCGGGGATGCCTGAAATGCTAAAACCTACATCTGCTATTATTGGTGCCGGATTAGGAAGCAGTGTTGCTCTTATTACAGACGGTAGATTCTCTGGAGGTTCACATGGATTTGTGGTAGGTCACATTACACCAGAGGCTTATGATGGTGGTGGTATTGCACTAGTTCAGGAAGGCGATTTAATCGCTATTGACGCTGTAAAAAACACCATTGATCTTAAAATTTCTAACGAAGAATTTGCAGCTCGAAAAGCAAAATGGATTCAGCCAGCTTTAAAAGTGTCAAAAGGAGTTTTACTTAAGTACGCAAGATCGGTTTCAAGCGCTTCTACAGGTTGCGTTACCGATAAATAATTGAACAATAACAATTTCAAAAATCAATAACAATGACAATACAATAACAAAAATTAAAAACAATAAAATAGTAAAGATCAATTTAAAATTTATCATTGAAATTGATTTTTGACATTGCAATTGAATTTTGATATTGAATTTTGACATTGGCATTGAAAAATAAATATACTATGAAAATATCAGGGGCAGAAGCCGTTATAAGATGTTTGTTAGAAGAAGGAGTAGACTTGGTTTATGGATATCCGGGAGGAGCGATAATGCCGGTTTATGACGAATTATATAAATTTCAGAATCAATTACACCACGTTTTAGTACGTCACGAACAAGGTGCAACACACGCAGCTCAAGGTTATGCCCGAGCTACAGGAAAAGTAGGAGTCGCTATTGCAACTTCAGGGCCGGGAGCAACTAATTTAGTTACAGGAATTGCTGATGCTCAGATCGATTCAACACCAATGGTTTGTATTACAGGACAAGTTGGGAAGCATTTACTAGGTTCTGATGCTTTTCAGGAAACTGATATTATCGGAATTTCAACTCCGGTAACAAAATGGAACTATCAGATTACTGAAGCTTCAGAGATTCCTGAGATAATTGCAAAAGCATTTTATATTGCCCGTTCTGGTCGCCCAGGACCTGTATTAATTGATATTACTAAAAATGCTCAGTTTGATGAGTTTGAATTTAGTTATGAAAAATGCACCGGAATTAGAAGTTATATTCCCGTTCCTAAATTAAAATTAGACAAAGTTACCGAAGCTGCTGCTTTGATCAATAGTGCCAAAAAACCTTTTATTGTTTTTGGTCAGGGAATTATTCTTGGTCAAGCCGAAGAACAATTAAAAGCGTTAATTGAAAAATCTGGAATTCCGGCGGGTTGGACTATTTTAGGTCTTTCAGCTTTGCCAACAGATCATCCGCTAAACGTGGGAATGTTGGGAATGCACGGAAATTACGGCCCAAATTTATTGACTAACGAATGTGATGTCTTAATTGCATTGGGAATGCGTTTTGACGATCGTGTTACCGGAAAGTTATCTACTTATGCTAAACAAGCCAAAGTAATTCACTTTGAAATTGATCCGGCAGAAGTTGACAAAAATGTAAAAACAGAAGTAGCTGTTTTAGGAGATGTAAAAGAAGCTTTGACAGCATTATTGCCTTTAATTGACCAAAAATCACATGATTCATGGCATAATGAATTCAAAGAATTGTATAAAATAGAAGTAGAATCTGTTATAAAAGAAGAATTAAATCCAACGAATGGTAAAGGAATTTCGATGGGAGAAACCATGGAAATGATTAATAAACACTCAAAAGGTGATGCAATTATAGTTTCAGATGTTGGTCAGCATCAAATGTTTGCCTGTCGTTATGCTAAATTCAATTCAACCAAAAGTAATATTACTTCAGGAGGTTTAGGTACAATGGGATTTGCTTTACCAGCTGCAATTGGAGCTAAAATGGGAAGACCGGATCGTGAAGTTGTTGCTATTATTGGAGACGGAGGATTTCAGATGACGATTCAGGAATTAGGAACGATTTTCCAGACACAAGTACCGGTAAAAATCGTCATTTTAAATAATGAGTTTTTAGGAATGGTGCGTCAATGGCAGGAATTGTTTTTTGATAACAGATATGCCTCAACAAAAATGATTAATCCAAATTTTACTGCAATTGCCGAAGGGTATCATATTAAATCTAAGAAAGTTACAAAACGTGAAGATTTAGATGCTGCAGTTGCTGAAATGCTTGCTTCAAAAGATTCTTATTTCTTAGAAGTCATGGTAGAAAAGGAAAACAACGTTTTTCCAATGATTCCAACAGGAGCATGTGTTTCAGAAATTAGATTAAGCTAAAAAAAAGTTTCATGTTTCAGGTTTCATGTTCCAAGTTAAGCAAAACTTGAAACCTGAAACCTGAAACAAAAAAAACTAAAAAACAACATGGAAGATAAAACATTTACCATATCGGTATACTCAGAAAATAACGTGGGATTGTTAAATAGAATATCGGGAATATTCTTAAAGCGTCACATTAATATATTAAGCTTAAATGTTTCAGAATCAGAAATAGAAAATGTTTCAAGATTTATCATTGTAGTAAATACAACAGAGAAATGGGTTAAGAATATTGTTGGACAAATCGAAAAACAAATTGATGTTATAAAAGCATTTTATCACACAGATGAAGAAACAATTTATCTTGAAAATGCACTTTTTAAAATTGCTTCAAGTTTGTTATTTGATGAAAAACAAATTCAGAATATCATCAAAGACAGTCAGTCTACGATCGTGACCGTTTCTCGTGATTTCTTTGTGATTTCAAAATCAGGAAGACGTTCTGAAATTGAAGAATTATACGAAAAATTCAAACCGTATGGAATTATGCAGTTTGTACGTTCAGGAAGAATATCAGTTTCTAAAGAAAAAATGGAAATTTCGACATTGTTAGAAACATTCAAATAGTATCATCTTAGTTACATATTAATCAATTATTAAATTACAACATCATTAAATATTAAAAAAGAATGGCAAATTATTTCAACACATTACCACTTAGGTTACAATTAGAACAATTAGGAGTTTGCGAATTTATGGAGCAATCTGAATTTGCAGACGGAATTGCTGCACTTGCAGGAAAAAAAGTTGTCATCGTAGGTTGTGGTGCACAAGGTTTAAATCAAGGTTTAAACATGAGAGATTCTGGTTTAGATATTTCGTATGCATTACGTGCAGATGCAATCGCTGAAAAAAGAGCTTCTTATAAAAATGCTACTGAAAACGGATTTAAAGTAGGTACTTATGAAGAATTAATTCCAACTGCTGACTTAGTTTGTAATCTTACTCCGGACAAACAACATACTGCTGTAGTTACTGCCATTATGCCATTAATGAAACAAGGATCTACTTTAGCATATTCTCACGGTTTTAATATCGTTGAAGAAGGAATGCAGATTCGTAAAGATATTACAGTTATAATGTGTGCTCCTAAATGTCCTGGATCTGAGGTTCGTGAAGAGTACAAAAGAGGATTTGGTGTACCAACACTTATCGCTGTTCACCCTGAAAATGACCCAAACAATTTTGGTTTAGACCAAGCAAAAGCTTATGCTGTAGCAACAGGAGGACACAAAGCAGGAGTTTTAAAATCGTCTTTCGTTGCCGAAGTAAAATCAGATTTAATGGGTGAGCAAACTATCCTTTGCGGATTATTGCAAACTGGATCTATTTTATGTTTTGATAAAATGGTTGAAAAAGGAATCGATGCTGCTTATGCTTCAAAATTAATTCAATATGGATGGGAAACTATCACTGAAGCTTTGAAACATGGTGGTATTACAAATATGATGGATCGTCTTTCAAATCCTGCAAAAATCGAAGCTTACGAACTTGCTGAAGAATTAAAAGACATTATGCGTCCGTTATTCCAAAAACATCAGGATGATATTATTTCTGGAGAATTCTCAAGAACAATGATGGCAGACTGGGCTAATGATGATGTTAATTTATTGAAATGGAGAGCTGCAACCGGAGAAACTAACTTCGAAAAAACAGCTCCACAAGAAGCTCCAATTTCTGAACAAGAATATTTTGACAATGGAGTTTTAATGATTGCAATGGTAAAAGCTGGTGTAGAATTGGCTTTTGAAACTATGACTGAAGCTGGAATTATCGAAGAATCAGCTTATTATGAGTCATTGCACGAACTACCATTAATTGCAAATACAATTGCAAGAAAGAAATTGTTTGAAATGAACCGTGTTATTTCGGATACAGCAGAATATGGTTGTTATTTATTTGACCATGCTTGTAAACCATTATTAACTGAGTTCATGAAAACTGTTGAAACAAATATAATAGGAAAACCATTTTCAGCTTCAAACGGAGTAGATAATGCTGTTTTAATTGCAGTAAACAAAGAAATTCGTCAACATCCTATCGAAGAAGTAGGAGCATGGTTGAGAGAATCTATGACAGCAATGAAAAAAATTGGATAATAAATTGGGAATTACCACACATTCGAATGTGATGGGATTTGCACTGTATCTCTGTTTTATGTAATATTTTGAATTAGTAAGCACTTATTAAGAAAAAAAGGATATAGATGCATATTGCATTCACTTAACTTCTGTGAGTAAGTAAGTTAAGTGAAGCTAATCCCTAATGAAGGGGTATGTTTAGGAATAAATGTACTTGTTGAAAGTTTCTATTTTAATTAATAAAGATGCTGCTATTTTCAAAATAGACTCAAGCATTGTAATGCAGAATTACAAAATTAATTGTTATTGAAATTGTTAAAAATAAAAAGGCGTGGTATTTATTTATCGCGCCTTTTTTGCAATATGTATTTTTACTTCAAAAACGAAAATTTTAAATTATAGACAGAAAAAGAGCGTATTTTTTTTAATATGTGTTTTTTTTTGCTGAAATTTATGAATTAAATAATTTCAAGAATACGTTGATATTTAATACATTTATAAAAAAAATTCCAAAAACATATGAGTTATTATAAAATTGAAAATTTAGAACAATATTTTAAACATTACAATAAGTCAATAAGAGAACCAAGAAAATTTTGGGGAAAAATAGCTGAGGAAAATTTCACTTGGTATCAACAATGGGATAAAGTAGTTGATTTTAATATGGCTGATGCCGAAGTAAAATGGTTTACCGAAGCTAAAGTTAATATTACCAAAAATTGTATCGATAGACACTTAAGCAAAAGAGGAGAAAAAACGGCAATCATTTTTGAACCGAACGATCCTTCTGAAGAAGCTTTACATATTACATATAACGAATTATACGAAAGAGTTTCAAGAATGGCGAATGTTTTGCGTGAGCAAGGCGTGCGTAAAGGAGACAGAGTTTGTATTTATTTACCAATGATTCCGGAATTGGCAGTTGCTGTTTTAGCTTGTGCCAGAATAGGAGCGATTCACTCTGTTGTTTTTGCAGGATTCTCTGCTTCTGCAGTTTCTGCAAGAATTAATGATTGCGAATGCAAAATGGTAATCACAGCTGATGGTGGTTACAGAGGAAATAAAACAATTGATCTAAAAGGAATTATTGACGAAGCATTAGATTCTTGTCCATCAGTTACAAAAGTTTTGGTTGCAAAGAGAACTCAAACTCAAGTAAAAATGAAAGAAGGACGTGACCAATGGTTACAACCTTTATTAGATGCAGCTTTAGATAACAGTGTTGCTGAAATTATGGATGCCGAAGATCCGTTGTTTATTTTATACACTTCTGGTTCTACAGGAAAACCAAAAGGAATGGTTCATACGACAGCCGGATATATGGTTTATACAGCTTACACATTTAAAAATGTTTTTAACCACGAAGAAAATGATATTTTCTGGTGTACTGCAGATATCGGTTGGATTACAGGTCACTCTTATATCTTGTACGGACCATTATTGAACGGAGGAACAACCGTAATTTTTGAAGGAGTTCCGTCATATCCTGACTTTAGCCGTTTTTGGGATATTATCGAAAAACATAAAATCACACAATTCTATACAGCGCCAACAGCAATTCGTTCGTTAGCAAAAGAAAGCTTAGATTATATTCAAAAATACCCACTTAAATCATTAAAAGTTATTGGATCTGTTGGAGAACCAATCAACGAAGAAGCTTGGCACTGGTTTAATGACCACGTAGGAGATAAAAGATGTCCGGTGGTTGATACTTGGTGGCAAACAGAAACTGGTGGAATCATGATTTCGCCAATTGCATTTGTAACACCAACTAAACCAACTTATGCAACTTTGCCATTACCGGGAATTCAGCCAGTTTTAATGGATGAAAAACGTAATGAAATCGAAGGAAACCAAGTAGTTGGAAGTTTATGTATTAAATTTCCTTGGCCAGGAATCGCCAGAACAATCTGGGGAGATCACCAACGTTACAAAGACACTTATTTCTCTGCTTTCCCTGGAAAATATTTTACCGGAGACGGTGCATTAAGAGACGAAGTAGGTTATTACAGAATCACCGGTAGAGTAGATGATGTTGTAATTGTTTCTGGACATAATTTAGGAACAGCTCCTATTGAAGATGCAATCAACGAGCATCCTGCAGTTGCGGAATCTGCTATTGTTGGATTCCCACATGATATTAAAGGAAACGCTTTATATGGTTTTGTGATTCTAAAAGAAACAGGAGAAGTTAGAGACCGATCAAACTTAAGTAAAGAGATTAATCAGTATATTTCTGATCACATTGGACCAATCGCAAAACTAGATAAAATTCAGTTTGTGTCTGGTTTGCCAAAAACACGTTCAGGAAAAATTATGCGTAGAATTCTACGTAAAATAGCCGAAGGAGATTTTTCTAATTTTGGAGATACTTCAACATTATTAAATCCTGAAATTGTAGAAGAAATTATGCAAGATAAAATCTAATATCTTTCAAAAAAATAAAATAAAAAGCTGTCTCGATTCAGACAGCTTTTTTCTTTAAAAAAGGTTTTATTAACTATCTTATGAACTCGTTTCCGTTCTTATTCCCTTAAGAAGTGCGTAGATAGCCATTGCGTGTCCGTGACCCAAATCAAAATCTGCTTTTAGCCAGGTTACAATTTCACCAGCCTTTATTTGAGGTTTTAGTTGCCCTTCGACCGAAAATCCTTTTTGATCTGAAAGTTTTTTAAAATCATCAGGTCCCATTCCTGTTTGAGCTTTGATGTTTGTTAAATATGCTTGAAATGACATAGTGTTATAGATTTAATGGTTAATATATTTAAGAATAATACTGTAATTTAGTTGTTATGATTTTGATTAGCGTCGAAATTAAACATCCATTGGTTGCCAAATTTGTCTGTTAAATGTCCGAATAAAGAACCCCAGAACATTATTTCCAATGGTTGCGATGCGTCTCCGTCTTTTGATAAACTGGCATACGTTTTTCGAGTTTCTTCTTCACTTGAAAAATTAAGCATTAACGAAACTGCATTGCCTTTTACTAATGTTTGCGGTGACATATCCGAAGCCATGATAGTAATGTTGCCACTTGTAAGCGTTGAATGTAAAATGCATTTTTTCATTTGTTCAGGCATTTGATCTGATACTGGCGATTCGCCTACTGTTTGTAATATAAGCTGACCACCAAAACATTCTTTATAAAATGTCATTGCCTCACGACAATTTCCGTTAAAAGTTAAGTAAGAATTAATTGTTGTCATTTTGTTTATTTTTTACGTTAGACCTTAATTAAATTAACAAGACAAAGTTGCAAATACTTACAGAAATGAACATTGTGCGTAAATGACAACAATCGGGGTATTTACGTCATTTTTCTCTATCTTTATCAAGAAAAAAAGAAATAAAAGTTGTAAAAGATGAAAAAAGTAAGCATTCTTGTCCCTGAAAGTTCGGTTTTGCAAGCCATCGCCGATCCTCAATATTTGTTTTCAGCAGTTAATCAGTTTATGGTTATGTCAGGTAAAAAGCCATTATTTGACGTACAATTGATTGGATTGAAAAAGGAAATAAAACTAAATGATGGCTTATATTCTGTAAATACTTCTCAACTTTTAAAAGATGTTGAAAAAACGGATTTGGTTGTAATACCTGCTTTGTTTGGTGATATGAAAAGTGCCATTGCTCAAAACCAAGAATTATTGCCATGGATAAACGAGCAATATAATAAAGGTGCAGAAGTTGCTTCGTTATGTGTAGGTGCATTTTTATTAGCATCTACCGGTTTGCTTAATGGCAAAAAATGTTCTACACATTGGGGTTTTCAAAATGAGTTTCGCGAAATGTTTCCAAGCGTGGAAGTAGTTGACGGAAGTATTATAACCGAAGAAAATAGGATTTATTCAAGTGGTGGCGCAAAATCATATTGGAATTTATTATTGCACTTGGTAGAAAAATATACAGATAGAGAAACAGCAATTTTGGCTTCCAAATATTTTGCGATAGACATAGATAGAGAAAGTCAGTTGGCATTTGCAATGTTTCAAGGACAAAAAAATCATAATGATGATGTTATAAAAAAGATACAGGATTTTATTGAAAATAATATTCAGGAAAAAATAACAATTGAAGAACTGTCTGAATTAGTTTCTTTAGGAAGAAGAAGTTTTGAAAGACGTTTTAAAGTTGCTACCAATAATTCAGTATTAGTGTATATAAACCGGGTTAAAGTAGAATTTGCCAAACGTAGCTTCGAAACAAGTAGAAAAAACATAAACGAAGTAATGTATGATGTAGGTTATACAGACACAAAAGCATTTAGAACAATTTTTAAAAAAATAACCGGTCTTACCCCAATTGAATACCGCAATAAATACAACAAAATGGCTGTTGCGCTAGCTCCTGAGCACTATTAAAGGAAAAGAATTCTTAATTTTGGATATAAATAAAAATGCCTCTTAAAAATATTAAGAGGCATTTTTGCATTCAGTAAATTATATTTTCTTATATAACTTATATGGTAAAAAAAAGTTTTTATTTAATTCCTAATCTTGATTTTAATTTCAAAAAAAGAAGAGCAATTTTATAGGCATCTTCAGCAGAAGAATTTCGATCACTTTTCGGAACTTTGAATATTTCGGTTAAGTCGTCAAGCGAAAATTGTTTGTCGTTAATATCCATTAACTTTCTGTACATCATATCAACATCTAAAGCTTCATTTTTTAATCTTCCGCAATCTAAGCGCTCTAGAGCTGCATTAAGCATTTCGATATCAAAATTAATATGATGACCAACTAAAATAGAATTTCCAATAAAATTTACCAAAGATTCAATTGCGTCCGGTTCAGGCATTTTAAGCATTTTGCTCTCAATGATAAATTCATTCGAAAGTCCATTATCCTGCAAAAATTTGTACTGTAACAAAACAGCTTCAAAATTATCTTTAATTACAATGCTGTCATCAACTACCGAAAAAGCTCCCAAAGACAAGATAACATCTTTATTCGGGTTTAATCCCGAAGTTTCCGTCGATAAAACCACAAATCGGTTAGGTTTTGTTTCGAATTTATTTAGGTAATCTTTCCAGAAATCCGGATACTCCTTATTTATATTTTTAATCCAGTCTAGCATATTATGAGAATTGGGTCAATTGAAATTTACTCTTAATTAATTCCTCAAGATCTTTCATTGGTGTCAAAGCATTTTTTAACTTCTCTTTGTCTGTTTTAGACATTTCTCTCAAATTTATATATTGCCCAGAATCATCATTTCTTAATCCTTCAACAGTTCTAAATTTAGATAATGTTAAAAAAGCTTCGGCGCAACTTAAGTATATCTCTGCATTTTTAGAATCTGTTATTGCTAATTGTTTGAATCTTAAATAGGTATTCTTGATTCCTTTAATGTTTGCATTTAAAATTAATAAACGTGCAGCATCAATCAAAGGCATCAATGCACGGGTTTTGATGTCAAATTTTCCTTTATGCGGACCTTCTTCCTCAACAATGAATTTCTTGAAAAAACTCAAAGGAGAATTCTTTTTCAATGCATCATTTCCTAAAAAGTCAAAGAATAAGGTATTATTAACAGCGTTTTTGAATATAACATTCTCAATCACTTCTTCGATTTTTGGTTCTCCAAAAATAATCTCATAATCAAAGAAAATGCTGCTTAAATCATTACTGTTTTCACCTGGAGTATTCATCCAGCTGTTGTATTGTTTTGTCCAGTCTGTCAATGATTTACACCAAAGCATATTGCTTCCCATATGTCCGTTTGGACAAAATTCATAACCCACTTTTTCAAGTATAGATGTAGCTCTTTTTGCTAATCTAAGGAAATAATCTTTTACTTCTCTGTATTTTTCCGGAGCAACATCTTCAAAAATCAAGATACTATCCTGATCCGTTAGTAAAAGTTGTTCTTTACGCCCTTGGCTACCAATGCTTAACCATGCAAAACGGGCAGGAGGTGAGCCCAGATCTAAAATTGCTAATTCAACCGAACGCTTGATTATTGCCAGATTGATTTCGCTTACAATATTACTAATATGTGAAATAGGAATATTTTTCTGAATCGAATTCTGAATCAAATCAGACAAACGATCACGTATTTGTTTTAAATCTTTTGGTAATTGAGAACGCTTAATTTCTTTAATTAAAACACCAGGGTTACTGGCTTGAGCAACAACAAGATCGTGTTCAGAAATAATTCCTTTTACAGCAGATTTATTTGTACCGTCTTTTGTCACACATAAATGCGTCACATTATGCTTCAGCATTAATAATTGTGCCTCGGCAAGAGAAACGTTTTCAATTACAGTAACAACAGGCGATGACATAATTTTGTCAATCGTTTCAGTGATAGGGTAACGTCCTGTTGCTATCTTAGAAGCTAAATCTGTGGCTGTAACAATACCAATTGGGCGATTTTTTTCGCACACAATAATATTATCAACCATAGAATCAGTCATTAATATCGCAACATCTTTAACAATATGATTTGCATCAGTTGTTAATGGTGTGTTATTATAGCTAAGAGACTGAATATATTGCATTTCTGACTGCTGATCGACATAGAATGAAGTATCAGAAATCAATTTTCCGTTAGAACTAACGCTATCTTTTGTATGTCTTGAATTTGTAGCAAAACTTTCTAATAAAAAGTTTAAAACATCTGAATTATTAGCCACAAAAGGTCTGAAAACAGCAATAGGAATCGCATAAATAATACTTTCTTCACGGGCTTTAGCCGTCATCATGTAGTTATTTTTGGCGAAAAAAGGACGCAGACCAAAAATATCACCTTCGTGACATTTGTTGATAATCGTTTCTTCGGCGTCAGCAATTGTTGTTAAATTTATAATACCAGATGCCACAACATAAAAACTGTCGTGAAGCAAATCATTGTTTTGAAACAATATTGCATGTTTTTCCAAATTTATAACACGAATATTGGTCGCAATATCAGATAATTCCTGAAAAGTTAAATTATCAAATGGCGGGTATTCTTTCAAAAAATCTGCAATATGCTCAGCAATTGTATTCATAATATTTGATAATTTTTTTAAAGTATCGAATGTAAAAATAATAAAATAAACTCTTACAATGAAAGCATCTTTGGGAGAATATAAATATTTTAAAGAAATGTTAAAAATTATTGAATTGAGCGACATAAAATTCTTTTAATCTGTGCAAAAATTATAATTGCTAATCAATATTTTATAGATAAGAGGATTGTTTGAAAGAATATCGCAAGGATTTGAATAAGAAGGTATTCTGAAATATTCTATTTTACATAATATAAATTATAGTTCATTTGTGGTATAACTAATTAACAAATACCACATGGCTTTAAAACGATCTTCTTTAGAGAATTACACTCTATTACTTGTAGAGTTAGCTAAAATGCGTCACACAAATTTTAGTGCGAAAACATTTTTAAAAAAATTGCGCCCATTCTGTCAAACGTCACACTTGAAACATCAAATGTTGTTCATTCGAATACGTGGTTCAAATATAGGAATTTGTATTAAAGTTTGTACGAATTGTTTTATAGTAACTCAATCTTATTGTGTTCATGAATTCATTTTTTATTGTAATTCCATGAAAACATTGCTTTCAAAACTTCTTAAACATAATCTTTTAATTCCTTAAAATATGTCAACAATTTTAATTTTAATTCAAAAACGAGAAAATTTACTCTTGGAATTAGCTAGCTTAAATCATGATTTAAACGAGTATTCAAAAAATCCTGTAGAAACTGTCGATTTAATTGGTCTTAAATATCAGCATGATTTTACTATTAAGGAAATTACAAAACTTGGTCAGCAGATAAATGTTTTTTTTAATTCTCAGATTTCTAATTATAAAAATAAATTTTTTGAAGTCGAAAAGAAAATAACTGAGGCTGTTTCGAAAAAGGAATTTACAGTTAATGATTTGCCTAAAAATCATTATTCACTTTGGGGAAATTTAGAAAATTAATTTTTTGCTACTCCCCTTTCGATTTTTTAATTGTTGCCGTAGGGTATAACGGCAACTAACTCACTCAAACCTACTAAAAAACTATGATTTCATACAAAGAAAGGCATCAAGCCCAGAATAAAATTAAAAGAAATAATTTAAAACCTACTCTTATAAATATAGACTACTTAATTATTAATCTCGAAGGTCAGCCGTACGGTGAGTTTCCCGAAAATTCAAAGTTTCGTTTGAAACCATACGAGTACGGTACTAAGATATTTGAAATTAGAGCCGATTTATATTATGAAGATTTAAAAATTGGTATTTATACCGCAAAACCTCGCTCGGTTATTATGAGCGAACAATTTGCACAACTACAATTCGAAAACAATCTATTTTACACATTGTCTAACGATGCCTTAAGAGGTATCATAAACGCTTTTTGCGATGAAACGAACTATTTATTTAAGTCAGTTAATAGACTGGATATATGCCTTGATAAGTCTGATATCAACAATTCTTACCGTAATTTATATAGTAATGTTGTTGCAGGTAACTACCTTATATCGGGGCGTCCGAAAAATTTGCAAAGCTATTTTGAAACGTACAAAGGAAAATCAATACTTAACGGCTTTCAAATAGGCAAAAGAACATCGGACAAAATAATACGATGCTATAACAAAACGCTGTCATTGCAATTAACTGAAAAGCCATATATAAATGAATATTATGCGAATAATGGTTTGAAAAATGACAATGTTTGGCGTTTTGAATATCAGTTAAATTCTGCGTTTTTCAGAGGTTTAAACGAATATTCTAAAGCTGATATAAATATCAGTCAGACAATGACTTGGGGTATTTTTGATAAAGCAAATCTTTATGAGTTATTAAAAATTGCAAATAAAGGTTTTTTTGAACTTCGTGAGAATACTGGCAAAAGTCAAATCAATAAGGAAAAGCTTATTGCTCTTTTTGATTTTGATTTTTTACAATCTCAGGTTACAAAATTCAATCCTATAATTAAACGTTTAAAAAAGGTTGTTCTCTCTTCGACAACAATTAAAAAACGTCTTGCAAAGTCTCTATTTAGAGAATATTACGCAAACAATCAGGACATATCTTATATCGTTGCTCTGAATCTTTTACTTGAAGATATGGACATGACTACTGAAAACCAACTTTTAATATGGTTTCAAAACAAATTACATTTCTATCTGCACGAATTTAGAACAAAGGAAAAAATAGTAAATGATTTTGATTCTGAATTATTCCACGAACATCAACTTTTATTTTTATAAGCCATGAAAACACAGAATACAAGCCAAAAAGTAACTAAAACCCAGTTAATGCATATTCTTGAATTAAGCTATAAAACTGCTTGCAAAGAATACCAAACAATTATTGATTCTCTTGCTTTAAAAAGGAACTATTTAACGGTTCAAGACCTGATAAACTATGGCATATTATAGGGAAAATTAGGGAAAAATAGGGAATTATAGGGAATTTTAGGGAACGTCAATTAATAGTTGCAATAACCTTTGTGAAAGAAATTTAACAAATAAAATTTATAACAAATGAAAATTGCAACTATTACAGGCGTTACAAAATCGCCAGAATTACAGGTAACAAAAGCAATCGGTGCTTTGATTCTTGCAAGTGATGTGGCTTTATCAGCCTTAACTACTGAAAAAATTAGTATTTACATTGAGCGTGGAAACGGTTCGAATGTCATTTTGGCAAATAAAGTTTTGCTTAAAGATTTCATTTTAGCAAGTACGTACGGAACTGAAAATACACAATCCGATGGTAATAATGCTTTGATTGCATTATGTGAATTGGCAGACGAAGGCTCGATTTATCTTGCAGATAAAGAGAGTATTAAAATTACTCTTGAAGATTTAATTGCAGGAAAACGTTACGATTTGTACGGTATCGAAGAGCCACAACAAACGAACAATTTGTTCTTTTTTGAGCAAAAGTCTGTTGCATCTGAAGAGTTTAATAAAAAGATCGATGTTCAGGGATTTGATTTGGCTGTCATGACTGTTGATGCTTCGGTAAGTGATTTGTCTTACCAATATGCAAATGGTCAGGTAGTTAAATATCTTCCTTTCGAATTGCAAACTTTAAGCCGTGATATTGACCCAATCCAAGCAGTTCTTTCAGATGGAAAAGTTGTTCAAGGTTTAGCGGATAGATTAACCTTGCCTTTAGTGGCTGTTGTTGGTATTGAAATCAATAAGTCGCAAGGGTCAATTATTAATTTCGTCGTAAGATGTTTAAAAACTGTGTAAAATATGGGATTCTTTAAAAAAATTGGTCAATCCATTAAGAAAAATGTCTCGTTTAAAAACTTGGTAAAAGTTGCGACTACTGCCGTTGGTTTTGTTCCGGGTGTTGGTGGAATTGCTCAGCAAGTAATTGGAAAAGTTACTGATGCTGTAGAAGCTAAAAAGCTTGCTAAACAAGCAGAAGCGGACGGAAAACAAGCAGAAGCTGATTATTGGAATGCTCAAACAAAAGCTTTAGAGCAAAGTTCAGCTAATACTGTTGGTGCTGTAGCTAGTGCAGGTTCTAACGTCTTCGCTAAAGCTGTTGGAACTGGAATTAATAACGGTTTAAGTACTGGATTTGTCGAGGGAACTGGTCAGGTTGGTGCTACTGTAGTAAGTTCAACCATAAAAGTATGGTTTCAAAGAAATTGGAAAATTGTTGTTGGTGCTGTCGTTGGTCTTATTGCATTGATTTGGCTTGTAAGACGCGATAGCAATAACACAGGAGGCAAAAGAGTTGCAAAAAAGCGATAAGCCTAAAAATTACTATCGAATCTATCTTATAGTATTTCTGATAGATTCGGCAGTAATAATTTTAAAAAAGATGGCTGAAATCATACTATTAATTAAACACATTATAAAGTAATGGCACAAAGTAAAAAAAGTTATAATTCTAATAATCAGAATAATAACAATAATCAACAAAAAGTAAAGCACTCAGGTGCTAAAAATACAACGTACACACCGTCTTCGGGTCCAAATAAAGGAGTTGAACAACATTTAACAACTGGTTGGAGATTATCGCAAGGAGAATTGATTGCAATTAAGTGTGTGACAACAACTAAATCAAATCTTTCGGAAAAAGGTTGGTTTGGCTCTGTAGCGTGCACTTTTACAAATACTAAAACTGGTGTTCAGTCATTTCATTGGGGTACAATGCAGAAAAATGGCGGTAAGGTCGTGATTGACAGTATGGCATTTGTAATTAATCCTCGTGCGAAAAATGGAGGTTACGCAGGTACATTTATACGCTCAAATTAGAAAAAGGAAAACAATTAAAACAAAGTAAGTAATGAAAAATTTGAAAGGAATTGTTTCGATAATCGGTATTATCGTAAAGTATGGTGCGGTTGTAACTGCTATTTTAAAAGGTATTCAGGTTGTGTCTGATGAATTAAGTAAGCTTGATTTTGGAAAAGATGAACCACAAGCACCTGCTCAACCTTTAATTACAGAAGAACATGAGTAATTATTTAGGTAGAGAGGAATTAACTAGAGGTATTCGAAATAACAATCCGGGTAACTTGGTTTTAACAAATATTGCTTGGCAGGGTAAAATACCTAATGCTCAAAATACTGACAAACATTTTGAGCAGTTTACAGAAATAAAATATGGCATTCGTGCCATGTTGCGAGATTTGACAAATGATATTGATAAAGGTAAAAATACAGTAAGAAAACTTATAACTGAATATGCACCGCCATCTGAAAATGATACGCAAAAGTACATTGATGTTATTTCAAAAGCTGTCGGTTTAGATCCTGACCAGACGATTAAAATCGTAGATGCAAAGTTTTATTTAGTGATTGCAAGGGCAATTATTAAACATGAATGTGCGCCCGATCATAATTTAATTTACGATTCAGACATTCAGGATGCTATTGATATTATGGGAGATTACAATCTTTCAGGTGTTACCGTAACGGCTCAAAAAAGATTCAAATTCAATTATTTGATTATTCCTGTACTACTTTTTTTTTATACTGTTTACAGCGTTACAGTCTAAACAAACGTGAAAAAAAATAAAAATTATTAATTCAAAAATTTAAACAAGATGTTAGATAAAATCAAACTTTTTTACGCAAACAATAAAACTATTGCAAATGTTGTATTAGTTGCTTTAGCGGGATTATTAGCTTATAAATTATTTAAGAAAAAATAATTATGGCTCAAAGAGAGATAGTAAATAGAACAAAGAGCCAAGCCAATACTGTTTGGCTCTTTGACTTTCTGCAAAAATACTGGCTTGTCCTTATTGGTATAATTGTGTGTTATCCATTATTAAAAAAATGGTACAATAAGTTCACACAGGATGCTGAGGAAAAAGCGTTGGAAGATGCAGAAAAAGATTTAAAAATTGCAGTTTCTAACCCAATGACTAAAGAAATTGAATTGAACAAAATTACACCTCGTAAAGAAGTTCATGATATAGCGGAATCTTTAGCGGTTTGGTTAGGAACAAATAAGCAAACAAAAGATGCTTCTTGGTATACTTGGATAACTGAGCCAATGTCTAATTTCGAAAATGAAAAAGAGGCTATTAACGAGTTATTGAAAGTAAAGCAAGTTACAACTGTTCCTTTAGTAATTGGCTGTTATTACGTTATTACACGCCGTGACTTAAAGGCTGATTTGAAAAAATATTTATCAACCTCGGACTTGAAGAAAGTTCCATTATTTAATTAATTATGAGTGCTTCAAAAAATTTCATTCAATATATAGATGATACTTATACAGTAAAGGTTAAAGAAGTTTCTTTGTTAGATGGTGCTTACGTTGTAAATGGTATCGATACAGAATTTTTTATCTTATCATTATTTATCGAAAATAAACGTGTACAGGCTGTTGAAATATTCAATTATGATAATTTGATGTGTAAATCAGTAATAAATGATTTAGGAATTATTGATTTAAATACAATTACAAAAAATCATTTTTTTACTGCTTTTTCATCTGTTCGGTTAGTCTTAGGAAATCAATCTTCTGATAATTCTTCTACAGGTGGTAAGTGTTGTACTTATGGTATTGTAAGACCAACATTTGTATATACTAAGGATTTGATAACAAAAAATTCAAAGTTTATTAGGTTTACTCATGCGGTGGCTTATGATCCATTTGTTATGCTTCAATTTGGCGGGTATTCAGAAGATACATTAACACCTTATTTTAAGCCCGTTTCAGGTGGTTTGGATTTAGATCCAGTTATGTCTGTTGGTTTTCCTTTTAATGCATTGTTTTCATTAGATGATTTGTTTTTTCATTTTTTAAATGCTACACGTGCATTTTCGTTTGACATTTATTTAATAGTTAATCCTGATAGTAATACGTTTACTCTTCTTAATGCGGATTTAACCTACTTGCATTGTTATGCTAAATATTTTACTCAAAGTTCAGATACTTGGTTAGTTTCTTCGGAAAAAGCGGGCGCAGTTGATAGTATTCAGTCTTTTATTAGATGGAAAAATATTCCTGAACCTGAAATAGAATAAATATAGAATGAATGGCAAATACTACTCCAACGCCTTACAGCTGTACAATCTTTAATAAAGATAAAAGTATAAGACCAATAAAAATTGAATTTTGCAAATCAATATTTTACTTGCATAATTGGTGTAAAAATGTCGGATTTGATTATCACTACATTAATATTTACAATCGAAAAACAGGTAATTATATCGCTCGGCAATACTGTAATGATTATATAATAGATAAGCCTTTGTATTAATTTACAAAGGCTTATATGGATTATAATAGCTCCAAATCGAAAATATTAAAGCTCCAAGTGCTATCAAAAATGTTAAGTATGTATTAAAGATATGATTTAAATATGCTTTTCTATATTCCTCTCTAAAACTGTTTGTTTTTATTTTCACAAAACCTTTTGGTGTAATTCTGATGTCCATGATTAGCGGTATTTGATCATTAGTTAAGCTATAATATACTAAATCTTCACTTTTTAAGTAGAATAATGCATCTGATATTAAATTTGGTTTTTTGCTATTGTAAGTTATTTTATCTGCATACTCGTTAGGTTCATTTTGTGATTTTGGATAGGCTTGGTCTGAAAGGTTTTTTAGAGTCTCTGATTTTCCATAATTATCAGCAAGATGTGTTAAGATACTGTCAAAAAGTTTAAATGGATTTTCGTGCATGATTTTGTTTTTCTTTATGTTGTGTTATTTTTTTTTAATACTGGACAAAATTACTTGGTATTATTAAATAATAAAAATCATTAAAATTTATTGTCAAACACATAAGAAAAAACTTATTTTTTTTAAAGGTATAATTATTTATTCTTTTATAGCAATTGACAAAGTGAAATTAAAATTATTGGCATTATATTTGGGAATCTTTAGTAAATTTAACCTCACAAAAAAAATACCACATGAAAAAAATTACTTTATTACTTATTATAATGTTTTCTTCTGCTGTTTATTGTCAAGATACTGACGTTAAAATATATATAGAGAAAACAGATGTTGTCTCTTTTGACCAATATGATTTTATTAAAAAAGTAAATCAGTTCTATCCTGATATACTTGTAAGTAGGACTGTTACAAATAACATTGTGAATAATTTGAAAGTTCAGGAAATATTAACTACTGATTTTCTTTATGAAGCAACTCCTAAAGATTGTGATGCTTACAGGGTATCAATTGGTAAATCAAATACTGCTTTAGATTATTTTTATAAATTAAAAGATGGTACTATGATTTACGGAGATATTCGTCTTTTTGCAGGTTCTGTCGTTCGAACTTTATATAAGGTACAGGATAAAACAAGAGTTCTTCAATATTTTATCGATGGGAAATTAATTAACGAGGTAAAAGGATAGATAAAAATAATAGATAAATTCAATAAATGAACCCCAATAAAACGGGGTTTTTTTATGTTCATATTTTTTTTATACCTTTAGATTTCTACAAAATGGGGGTTAAAAATGCTGTTAATAAAGTTGTTAACATCTTCTTGGACATACTGCGAACCATACTATAAATTATAGTTCAAAATAGATATGCTTTTAAAAGCACCGGTTAATCGTATAACTTAGTCAGAATCGTTTCTTTCGGAATTAAATCAGAACCACCTCTTTTAGCGAATTCTATTACTCCATCATTTGCGATAAGAACTGCGCCCGCTGATAAACCATCTTTAGACTTTATCTTGATTTGAGCTCTGTCGCCTAAAACATATACATATCCGCTAACTTCCATAATTCCGGATTCCAGATTTTTATCGTCGCTTGTAATTTCAGCTGTTCCGTATATTTTACTTACAGATTGCGCTATATTCAATTTTAAAATATATTTTTTGCTACAGCTCTTGCAATTTTCAGTGCTCCAGGTTCCGGTAAAACGATTTTGCGAATATGCTGTATATGATATAAATACGAACAGTAAAATAAACTTTTTCATTAAATAAAATTTTAAACAAATATGCGTCAAATATAAACCAAAAAAGCATACACCGTAGCGTATGCTTTTTGAATCGTATATTTAATTTTTTATTTTATCTTTTTTAAATAAACAGATTTTCCATTTAATGCAACGCTAATTTCGTTGTTTTTTTCTGAAAAAGTTGTTCTCAAAGCGTTTCCTTTAAAAATAGTAACATCGCCGTAAACTTTTCCGGTTTGGTCAGAAACGTATTCAAATAATAATTTTTTATTACCTGGCTCAATTCCGATTTTGTAACTTGAAAATTTTGAAGTTTCTAAATTAAATTCCTGATGTGTATCAATAATATTCCCGTCAGCATAAAAGTTTGTAACTGTTTTGTTTAAAGTGATGTCGGGATAATATTGATTAACTTTTTGGAGCAGTGCATACTGTTCCGGATTTGCGTCTTCTTGTTTAGACGTGATAGTTTGTGCAAATGAGATTGTTGTAGAAATAAAAGCGAATAATAATAGGTACTTTTTCATAATTCTTTGATTTTAAAATTAATATTTTTAATTACTTTAAAAAAACGAAATACTGCGTAATACTATCAAAACTTTACTAAAGTGGTTTTAATTATATAACAAGGTATGAAATCTTTACCTTTGCAAAAAATTAAAAAGCAATTTTTTAAGAAAATGACAACAAAAAAATACATTCAGCTCATACTTATCTTAGGTTCTTTAACCGCACTTGGTCCTTTTTCAATTGATATGTATTTGCCCGGATTCTCAGGAATTGCTAAAGATTTGCATACTACTGTTGCTAAAGTTTCTATGAGTTTATCGAGTTATTTTATCGGAATTTCGGCCGGACAATTACTTTATGGACCTTTATTAGATCGTTTTGGCCGCAAAAAACCTTTATTTATTGGATTATTGGTATATATTCTGGCTTCTTTAGGCTGTATATATGTTACCAATATCGATTCGTTTATACTTTTACGTTTTATACAGGCAATTGGTAGTTGTGCAGCTACAGTGGCTTCTGTAGCAATGGTTCGGGATTTATTTCCAGTAGAAGATATTCCAAAAGTATTTTCGTTATTGATGCTTGTCGTTGGGCTTTCGCCGATGTTGGCGCCTACAATTGGTGGTTATGTTACTGAAGATTATGGTTGGCATACTGTATTTTTTATTTTAATGTGCATGGGAATCGTTATTTTGATTGCATCTCAAATTGGTTTGCCAAACACTTATAAACCTGATACTTCGATATCATTAAAACCAAAACCTATTATCACGAACTTTTTGAAAGTGCTTAAAGAACCTCAGTTTTACACATATGCCTTTACGGGTTCTATCGCTTTTTCGGGTTTATTTTCATACGTGGCGGCCTCACCTATAATTTTTATGGATATTTATCATGTCGATGCTAAAACTTACGGATGGATTTTTGCTTTTATGTCTGTTAGTTTTATTGGTTCAAGCCAATTAAACTCGGCTTTATTGAAGAAATATTCGAGCGAACAAATGATTTTTGGAACCTTGATTTCACAATCTGTGATTAGTATTGTTTTTCTGATATTAGCTTTAAATAACCTTTTAGGATTGTATGAAACTATCGGAATGTTATTTTTATTCTTAGCTTGTTTAGGAATCTCAAATCCAAATACTGCAGGGCTTACACTGGCTCCGTTTGCTAAAAATACGGGAAGTGCTTCTGCTTTAATGGGCGCTATTCAATTAGGATTGGGAGCTTTAGCTTCTTTTGCTGTTGGAATTTTTGTCAAAGATTCTGTAACTCCAATGGTTGCAATTATGACAATCACTACAATTACAGCGTTTATTATATTAAATATTGGTAAACGTTTTATCAAAGAAAAAATAGAATTATCTACAGATGATGATATAATGGCTGGGCATTAATATGTTTTTATGTATTTAAAAATCAGGCAGTAACGTTTTTTATATTCTTTATTTTATTAATTTTATACTGCTTAAAATTAAATGGAATCCAGATACCATTTGAAAAACGGGGCGAAACCGAAAAGCCACACGAGTAGGACGATAAATGCTTAATTATTATGCCTAAATATGTTATTGAAAGAGAAATCCCCAATGCCGGTAAACTTACATCTGATCAATTAAAAGATATTTCACAAACCTCATGTGGTGTACTTAATCAATTAGGAACTCAAATTCAATGGGTAAACAGTTATGTTACAAACGATAAAATCTATTGTGTATACATTGCGCCAAATGAAGAAATGGTTTATGAACATGCTAAACTTGGCGGTTTTCCAGCCAATTCAGTAAGTCAGGTTTTTAGTGTAATGGATCCAACAACTGCTGAGTAAACTTAAAACTAAAAAAAAGCCAAAATCTATTTAGATTTTGGCTTTTTTATGTTTAAAATTCACAACACAATTGGTATTTGGTCCCGAGACTTCGGGATAAAAAGATTGGAATTTAAAGATTTATTTATTCGTCTAAAGATCTCTTTTCCGGTCTGATAATCATTCTTAAAGATTGGTCCCTTGCAAAATATGCGACCATCCAGTTCCAGAAAGTATTCAATCTGTTTCTGTAGGTTATCAAAGAAATTAAATGGATAAACAACCAAATGATCCAGGCTAAAAATCCTTTAAAATGCCATTTTGGACTTGGCAAATCAACTACAGCTTTATTTTTTCCAATAATTGCCATAGAACCTTTGTCATTGTAAGCGAATGGTTTCAGTGATTTGTTTTGAACTAAAGCTTTAAAGTTTTTGGCTAAATTCAATCCTTGCTGAATAGCAACCTGAGCCACTTGCGGATGTCCGTCAGGGAAGTTTTTATCGCCGGCTAAAATTGCAGTATCACCAATAGCATAAATATTTTCAAAACCATTTACTTTATTGTATTGATCTGTTGCCATGCGTTTTCCACGACCGTAACTTTCTTTCGGAATTCCGTCAAATAGTTTGGCAGAAACTCCAGCAGCCCAAATTAAGTTTTTGGTTTGAATGGTTTCTCCGTTTTCAAAAAATACAGTATCATTAACATAATCTGTAACACGGGTGTGTAGTTTAACAACAACTCCAAGTTTTGTAAGCGCTTCTAAAGTATCTTTTTGAGAAGCTTCGCTCATAGGCGAGAGTAGTGCGTCTCCCCCATCGACCAAATAAACATTACTAGCTGATGTTTCCAGTTCAGGATATTCTTTAAGCAGGATGTTTTTTCGCATTTCGGCAAACATTCCTGAAACTTCTACGCCTGTTGGTCCTCCTCCGGCAACTACAATCGTCAATAATTTACGACGTTTGCGCATATCTTTGGTAATTGCCGCTTTTTCAAGGTTTTTAAGCAATGCGTTACGCATTTCGATGGCGTCATTTAAGGTTTTCATCGGAATGGCGTTTTTCATTACGTTTTCCATACCAAAATAACTTGTTTCGGCTCCTGTAGCAAAAACCAGATAATCGTACGTTAATTCGCCATTGCTGAGAATTACTTTATTCTCGGCAGGAACTACAGAAAATAATTCGCCTAAGCGAAATTGAAGATTTTTTTTGCCTGCAAAGAATTTTCTAAAAGGATAACTAATGCTTGAGGGTTCTAAAAATGCAGTCGCAACCTGATATATAAGTGGTGGAAAAAAGTTATAATTGTTTTTGTCTACAAGTGTTACTTGTATTTGAGGGTGGTTTACAAGCTCTTTTGCGAGATTGATTCCTGCAAAACCACCTCCTATAATGACTATTTTCATATATGTGTTTGTTAAGTACGTAGGATTTATGAGTAAAACTATTTTTGTCTTAGCAGCTCCATAAATTTAACATTATAATTCCAAATAAAAAATCCATTTAGGGTTTTCTTTTGAATCTTAAAAAATTAATTTACAAGTTTAAGTTTCATCATAATATCTGTCTGTTCATCATTTCCAAGTTTAAAAATGTGTTTGTCAAATTCAACAAAACCATTCTTTTTATAAAAACTTAAAGCTCTGTGATTTTCTTCCCAGACACCTAACCAAACATAGTCAGCATTCTTGTTTTTTGCTATTTGAATCGCTTTTTCATAAAGTAATTGTCCAACTTTTTTACCATGAAATTCTTTTGAAACATAAATACGTTCAATTTCAAGGGATTTTTCGTCTTGTAATTCAGTTTGGGATTCTCCGAAGTTTATTTTTAAATAACCAATTGCGTCATTATTAAGAGCAGCGAAATAAAACTCAGAGTTTTTGTTCGTTAATTCTTCGGTTAATTTTTCTGCAGAAAAACCTTTCTCTAAATAAGCTTTCATATTTTCTTCAGAATTTGATTCTGAAAAAGTCTCCTGAAAAGTTTGTCTGCCAATTTTTTGCAATTGGTCAATTTCGTCAAGCGTAATCTTGTTTATTTGAATATTTTCCATTCTGAATTATGTTGTTTTAGGATTTGAATTCCTTATAAATTTACAACATAAATCAGCATATTCAAAAACTCAAAATGCTACTTTTTGAATTTTTTAACAGGTTTTTCAGTTACTTCAACTTTGTTTTGTAAAACGTAATTGGCAAGTAATTTTTCAATTAATTCCTCTTTTGTAAGATGATGAAAAACTGTTTTTACCTTAGTTTTTAAATCTGTAGAAATATCGTGATTTGGCTTTGTTTTGAAGATTTGTTTCGCCCATAAAAGCGTGTTATTTTCTTCTAAACTTACAACCGAAGGTTTCTGGAATTTAGTGAATTTAATTCCTAATTCTTGTTCAAATTCAGGAATTTCAACTACTTCTTCCTCTTGTAAAACAGTTAACGAAAGTCCTTTTGCTCCTGCCCTAGCGGTTCTTCCGCTTCGGTGAACATAAGTTTCATAAGTATCCGGCAAATGGTAATTTACAACATAAGAGATTTCTTTTACGTCGATTCCTCTTGCTGCTAAATCTGTAGCAACCAGAATATTGATATGTCCTTCGCGAAATTGTTCCATGATTCTGTCACGAATTCCTTGCGATAAACTACCGTGAAGTGCTCCTGAAGAAAAACGGTTTATAGCCAGATTTTTAGCTAATTTATTGACTGCTGCTTTAGTTTTACAGAAAATGATTCCGCGCTCTCCCTCTTTTGAATTTAGAAAATGCATTAAAACATCTAATTTTTCAATTGGATCAACTACAATATATTCGTGTTCAATTCCTTGGTTACCAACAGTTTCCATGTTGGCACTTACCTGAACTACATTTTTGTTTAAGTAATTCTGAATCAATTGTTTGATTGTTCCTGGCAAAGTTGCTGAGAACAATAATGTGCGGTGTTTTTTAGGAAGTTCAGCAACTATTTCGTCAAGACTTTCTTTTAGAATCGAAACCATTTCATCTGCTTCGTCTAAAACTAAATATTCGGCTTGTTTTAAGTCAATTGCTTTACGCTGAATCAAATCGATTAAACGTCCCGGCGTTGCTACAACAATATGTGTTGGTGCTGTAAGGCGTTCAATTTGTGGCTTTATGGGGATTCCACCACAAGTTGAAGCTATAGAGATATTTGGAATATGTTTTCCAAAATCCTCTAAATTTCTGAATATTTGTTGTCCAAGTTCTCTGGTTGGTACCAAAATTACGGCCTGAACAACAGAAGATTCTGTATTGATTAATTGCAATAAAGGCAATCCGAAAGCGGCAGTTTTACCAGTTCCGGTTTTGGCTAAACCTACAACATCATGACTTTCAGATAAAAGTAACGGAATTGTTTTTTGTTGAATTTCTGTTGGTTCAACAATGTTTAATTCGCTTAAAGCTTTTAAAATTGGTGCTGAAATCCCTAATGATGAGAATTGTTTAGACATGTTTTTAGTTTTTTTTGTTTCAGGTTTCATGTTTCAAGTTGTACAGAAGCCTGGTAAGTTTTACAAAAGGAGAAATCACATTAAATTGCAATTTCTCCTTTCTAAAATTATATTTTGTTTAGATTCCAACAACTTGAAACATGAAACCTGAAACTTTAAACATTTCTAAAATCAATCCGGTTCGTTCATGATTTTTTCACGATACTTTTTACCAACTAACAAAACTAGTTTTAGTTTGTAATCGTCAACAAGCCATTCGCGGTAGTTTTTACTACATTGACTCAAACATTTTGCATAACGTTTAATACGGCATTCAATATCATCATCAAGTTCTTTTCCTAATGATTTTGCTTCTTGCAGCGTTTCGGTATTATCGACACACATTGCTGCGTGTTGTTCTAATGATTTGTCTAATACTACTTTAGAACGTAAATTTTGTTTGATGATTAGTTTGTGTTCTTCATCAACATCAAAAGTAACATCAGTAGTTTTACTAAATTTTGCGCGCAATTCCGGAGGCATGCTGTATTTGAAATACAACTCGATTTCTGTATCATCACGTAGATTCTCCAAATAAAATTCAGGTGATTTAAAGATGTGCTGCCAGTTTACAGGCTCGCTCCATAAACCAAAACGTGCTGCATTATTACCTAAATCGATAACAGTAAACTCGTCTTTACCAGGTAATTTACGAGAACCGCGACCAATCATTTGATAGTATAAAGTTAACGATTTTGTTGCTCTGTTTAAGATAATAGTCTCAACTGTTGGCTCATCAAATCCTGTTGTTAAAATTCCTACCGAAGTTAAAATTGCATCGGGAGTCTTTTTGAACCATTGCAGAATGTCTTTACGCTCTTCAGAACTACTTGTGTTATCAAGGTGTCTAATGTCGTAACCTGCTTCTCTAAACGTTTCATATACATATAATGAAGTATGAATACCGTTGTTAAAAATTAGGGTTTTTTTACCTAATGAACGTTCTGTATACGCATGCAACAGTTTTTCTTGCATGATGGTATTCGTATATAAATCATCTGATGATTTTACGGTATAATCTCCGTTGATACCTACTTTTAGCGATGTTAATCCAACATCATAACTATATGTTGTAGCACGAGCAAGGAAACCTTTGTCGATCAATGAACTAATGGTGTCTCCCACAATAAGTTCATCATAACTCTGGTGCATTGGTAATTTTATGTTTGAACTCAATGGCGTTGCAGTTACTCCAAGAATAAAAGCGTTTTTGAATGAGTTTAATAATTTTCTGAATGAATTGTAATGTGCCTCGTCAATAATAACTAAACCAATATTATCAAGATGTAATTTTTCATCATTGATACGGTTCTTTAAAGTTTCTACCATGGCAACAAAACAAGAAAAATCGTTTTGGTCAGGTAATTCTTTTACTTTACTATTGATAATTTTGTTAGAAACGCCAAACCCTTTTAACATTTTTGAGGTTTGTTTGCAAAGTTCGATACGGTGAGTTAAAACAACCACTTTTTTATCATTATTAGCTAAATAACGACGTACAATTTCAGAAAAAATTACTGTTTTTCCTCCACCTGTAGGCAATTGATATAATAAATGATGTTTCGAAGGAGCATTGTCTAAACGTTCAAAAATGGCATCGATATCGCCTTTCTGGTATGCATAAAGTTCTTTTTTCTCTTCTCTTTCTATTTCTAAAGTGTTTTGAGACATTGTTTATTTTTGGATTTTTGCAAAAGTACACCGAAAAAACAGTTATTCATCTTATTTTAACCTAAAATAAATGTTTTTCTTAAATAAGATTTTTTATGAGAAGTGCTTTTATTAGTTGATTTTATCTAATATTGCTTCAAAATCGTACTTGTTTTTCCATTTTTGTTGAATAGTTTCTTCTTGAATCTTAAAAATTCGTTCCTTAAATTCTGATAAAATTCCGTTGGAAATGGAGAAATTTACTGCCTGTTCAAATGAATTAAAAATGCTCTTGTAAAACAATTCCTGCTTTACTGGATTTTGTGACGAATACGTTTGTGCAATTTCGATGTTATAAAGCATAATATCGGCAATTACAAAAGAATCAACGCCTAATGAAATAAAATGTTTGATATACTTCTGCGCAACAGAACGACGCATTTTGGCTTTTGGTTTCCGTTTTGTATTGGGTTTCCTGACAGGGAAATATTCCTGTGAAATTTTGACTTTGCATTCCTGAAGCAGTTTATCTTCTTTTGGGTTGAAGACAAAATCGTAATAGACTTTTACAGGATTAAACTTTTCGTACAACTCGATTATTTGTTCTTCGAGTTGTTCTTTGCTCAATTCGGTCAAATATTTTTTTAAATCGCGTTTACTCATTATCAAAGTTTAAGAATACAAAAATAAATTACTTTCCTGATTCATGTCGCAAAAACCAACGATAATACTTAATTTTGCTCGAATAACTCAAAATATATATACATGCTCAAGATTTTCAAAGTTACAGCAATTTTAGAGGGAATCTCTTATTTAGTATTATTTACCAATATGCTTTTTATAAAAACCAATAATCCAGAACTTTACCATACTTTATTGCGTCCGTTAGGAATGACACATGGTGTTTTATTTATAGGATATGTATTGTTGGCATTTTTGCTAAAAAAACCTCAAAACTGGGAATTAAAAACCTTCGGAATTATTCAAATAGCTTCTCTTATTCCTTTTGGAACCTTTTATATCGAGAAAAAATATTTAGAAAATAATGCCTAACCTTTTGGAGAAAATATTTAATTTTTTATACCCTATTTTTAGAGACTGGGGAATGAGCCGCAACTTTGCGTCTTATATCAGCCTGGTTTTTAATATTGTTATTATGGTGGCATTAGCTTATGCCATTTATTATTTGGCAAAGTTTGTTTTGGTAACCTTAACTGCCATTTTTGCACAAAAGACCAAAACAAAATTTGACGATTATTTAATTCACAATAAAACCACAAAATACACCGCTTATTTAATTCCGTTTTTCTTTATATATAAAGCAGTTCCAATTATTCTGGATAAATACGAATATTGGGAAGGTGTTTTTGGAAAAATCGTTGGTGTGTATATCGTTTTAATCAGTTTATGGATTATTAGAACGATTTTTAATGCTTTACGTGATTATTTAAAACAAAAACCGGAATACAGCGATAAACCAATCGATAGTTTTGTTCAGGTTATTATGATTGTGCTTTGGATTTTTGGTGTTGCAATTATTATTTCAAAGTTATTCGGAATCAAACAAGGCGAACTACTAACGATTTTAGGAACGCTTTCGGCAATTATTATCTTGATTTTCAGGGATACTATTTTAGGATTTGTTTCGAGTGTTCAGGTTGCCATAAACGATATGGTTCGGATTGGTGACTGGATTACGATGGATAAATTTGGTGCCGATGGTAGTGTAATTGAAATTAATCTGACAACGGTAAAAGTTCGAAATTTTGATAACACAATTACCACGATTCCAACTTATGCGCTGAGTTCAGACTCTTTCCAGAACTGGCGCGGAATGCAAAAATCTGATGGAAGACGTATTAAAAGACACGTTTTAATAAAAAGCAGCTGTATTCGTTTTTTAACTGACGAAGATTTGAATCAGATGAAAAAAGTGCAGTTGATAAGTTCTTATATCGACAGCAGACAATCTGAAATTGAAAAATACAATAATATTCACGGTATCGATAAAACCTTGGCACTCAATGGTCGAAATATGACAAATTTGGGATTGTTTAGAAAATATATCATGCAATATTTAGTCACACATCCGGGTTTAAATAAAGACATGCACATGATGTGTCGTCAGTTGCAATCGACTGCACATGGAGTTCCATTAGAAATCTATGCTTTCTCAAGCGACAAACGCTGGGCAAACTACGAATATATTATGTCGGATATTTTTGATCACATTATGGCTTCAGTAGAATATTTTGATCTTGAAATATTTGAATTGCCATCAAAGATTGGACATTTAGATTAAATTTTCAAACCATATAAGTGATATAAGGAATTATAAGCTAGCCTAAAATGAACTTATATTACTTATATGGTTATTCTTTTTACTTCTCTTCGATTTTCTCAAAAACAAACTCTGATTTATTGTATTCTATTGGTTGGTCGGGTACAAAACAAGGAAGATTAAAATAAGTTCCAATTACACCTTTTCCTAAATAGAGCTTGTTTCCTTTTTTTAATATAGCCAGCGGAATCCTTTTCCAGCTTCCACCATTCGAGATATAATGATAATCACCTCTTAAAGTGTCGCCTTTAATATCTCCTCTTACATCTCCGGAATCTTTGCCCGTTTTATAATACGATATTTCATAACGTCCGTAAAAACGTTTGTCGTTTATATTTATGTTTAAAGTTGCTGTGTCTTTATTATGTATAGCAAGATATGTAACCTGATTGTATTGGCTTTTATCTTCCTTAGAATTACAGGAAATCAGAAAAACAAATAATAAAGAAACCAGTATAAAATTTTTAGACATTTGATGAGGGTTTAAACCATATAAGTTATATAAGTTCATTTTAGTTTACTTATTTTAAGTTTAGTTTAAATGAACTTATATAACTTATATGGTGAAGAACTATAAGCGATCTTTTACGAATTCGATTTGGGTTTTTCCGTGGGCTTTTGGTTTACCGTTTTCGTCCAGATTCACCATTGTGGTTTGGTCGATTGTGATGATGATTTCGCGGGTCATCATATTTCGAACGGCACATTTTAAAACCAAAGATGTATTTCCGAATTTTACAACATCAATTCCAATTTCGACAATATCACCTTGTCTGGCTGAACTTTTAAAATTAATTTCCGACATGTGTTTGGTAACTATTCGGGTATTTTCTAACTGAATAATGGTATATAATGCCAGTTCTTCGTCGATCCAGGCTAATAATTTTCCGCCAAATAAAGTTCCGTTTGGATTTAAGTCTTCGGGTTTAACCCATTTTCTGGTATGAAATCGCATAATTTTAGTTTAAATAAAAATTTTTGTATCGGATTTTTTTCTAAATTTAAAGAAAAAACATGGAAGATAGAGACACTTTTTTAAGAGAATTCAGAGGCGAAACTTTAGGAACTGTAAGTGCTCAATCTTCATCAGATGAGTTGTTTCAAAATCAAACGATTAGGCCTATTCTAAAACTTCAGAATGATTTGTTTGTTGCCGTTTTTATAAATTACATAAATAAAAACAAGGCCGATTTCTATTCGTATACTGTCGAAAAGAAACTTCAAACAATCGAAAATTCCATTCAAAAAGATATTAAGTTCAGAAATTCCCTAAAAGGAATTGTCATGGCGCTTTTTACTCTTGAAGAATATGAAACTTACATTCAAAACTCGTCAAGCTTAAACAAAAGAATGATGAATTTATTGATTGACCGATTGAAAAGTCAGGTGCAATTGTTTGAATTAGAGTCAAATTCGAATTAGATTTTCTGTTTTCACCCACATACAAACCCGACAGGTTTTAAAAACCTGTCGGGTTTAAAACTTTGATCAATATTTTAATAAATCTAATAAAACTTGCTCGAAACGATCTTTTGCTAAAAACTGATCTTCTAAGGCTTTGGTGAACGGAATTGGAGAATCTAAGCTTGCAACTCTTTTTACGGGTGCATCTAGATATTCAAAACATTCTTCCATAATTAAGGCCGAAATATCGCTTGCAATTCCGCCAAACATAGTGTCTTCCTGATAAATAATTGCTTTTCCGGTCTTTCTAACCGATGCAAAAATAGTTTCGGTATCTAAAGGCTGTAAAGTTCTCAAATCTATTAAGTCGGCGTCAATTTCTGGATTGTTGGCTAATGTTTCTAAAGCCCAATGTACAGGAGCTCCAAAAGCAATAATAGTTACAGCGTTTCCTTCTTTTAATAAAGCTGCTTTTCCTAACAGAATAGTATAATAATCTGTTGGAACATCTTGATAAACGCTTCTGTACAATTGTTTGTGCTCGAAAAACAAAACCGGATTTGGATCATTTATCGAAGTATTTAAAAGTCCTTTGGCATCATACGGAAATGCCGGATAAACTACTTTTAAACCCGGAGTTTTGGTAAACCAGGCTTCATTTGTCTGCGAATGAAATGGTCCTGCCTGTGTACCTCCGCCGCAAGGCATACGAACGACAACATCAGCCTTTTCGCCCCAGCGATAATGTGATTTGGCTAATAGATTCACAATTGGGTTAAATCCTGTTGAGACAAAATCAGCAAATTGCATTTCGACAATGGCTTTATAACCGTTAATTGATAATCCCATTCCGGTTGAAACTACTGCACTTTCGCAAATTGGTGTATTACGGATTCTTTCTTTTCCAAAAACATCAACAAAACCTTCTGTGATTTTAAATGCGCCACCATATTCAGCAATGTCCTGACCCATGATGACTAAGTTTTTATGACGCCACATAGATTGTTCTAAACTATTTCGGATAGCATCTATAAAACGAATATTTTTTACTCCTTCATTATGAGTATATTCCTCATATTCAAAATCTTTATAAACATCATTTAATTCTCCGCTGTAAGTTGGGATAATCTCAGGTTCAGCATTTGAAATAGCAAGGTTTTCGTCTATTTCATGTTTGATTTCGTTGTGTAATTGTTCATCAAATTCGGTTGAAAGAACACCACTTTCAATTAAATAATCTCTATAATTAGTTACCGGATCTTTGGCTGCCCATTCGTCCATTAATTCCTGAGGAACATATTTTGTACCACTCGCCTCTTCATGTCCACGCATTCTAAAAGTTTTAAACTCCAGCAGAACCGGATGCGGATCTTTCTGCATTTCTTCTTTTAGTTGCGTTATTTTGGTGTAAATTTCTACAATATTGTTTCCATCAATAATATGACTCTCAATTCCGTATCCAATACCTTTATCGGCTAAATTTTCGCAGGAATATTGTTCGTTTGTTGGTGTTGAAAGTCCGTAACCGTTATTTTCGATAACAAATATTACAGGTAATTTCCAAACTGCAGCAATGTTTAATGCTTCGTGAAAATCTCCTTCGCTTGTAGCGCCTTCTCCTGTAAAAACGGCTGTAACTTTTTTATTATTCTGAAGTTTATCGGCTAATGCGATTCCGTCTGCGATTCCTAATTGCGGACCAAGATGCGAAATCATTCCGATGATATTATATTCCTGAGTTCCAAAATGAAAACTGCGATCTCTGCCTTTTGTAAATCCATTTGCTTTTCCTTGCCATTGTGAGAATAATCGATGCAACGGAATATCTCTGGTGGTAAAAACACCTAAGTTTCTGTGCATTGGCAAGATGTATTCAGATTTGTCTAAAGCTGCGGTAACTCCTACTGCGATTGCCTCCTGCCCGATTCCGGAAAACCATTTTGAGACTTTTCCCTGCCGAATCAGGATTAGCATTTTTTCTTCGATCAAACGAGGTTTTAGAATTTTTTTATATAAATCTAATAGTTGACTATCAGAAAGGTTTTGTTTGTAAAAAATCATTTGATTCGCTGTTTAAGTATTTCAAATATAGAAAATTATAACAATTTTATTTCTTTTTGTTAGATAATTTTAATTTTATTATAACTTTTAAAATTCAAATCTAAAATATTCTATACCTTTGTTATTGAAAGGTTTTACAACGCCTTTTATCTTAAATAAAAATGTAAAGTATGCAAAACATTCCTAGTGTAGACTTACGTGATTTCCTTTCGGACGACCCGAAACGTAAACAAAAATTTGTAAATGAAATCGGCAGTGCATTTGAAAACATTGGCTTCGTAGCCCTAAAAGGTCACTTTTTAGACGACCAGTTAGTAGACGAGCTTTATGGCGAAATTAGAAAATTTTTCGCTTTGCCAGTGGAAACTAAGCATAATTATGAAATTCCCGGAATTGGAGGACAAAGAGGTTATGTATCTTTTGGAAAAGAACATGCTAAAGGTCGAAAAGAGGGAGATTTGAAAGAGTTTTGGCATTTTGGCCAGTACGTTGATGCTTCTTCAAAATATGCTTCGGAATATCCGGACAATGTTGAAGTAAAAGAATTACCTCGTTTTAATGTTGTAGGTAAAGAGGCATATCAAATGCTTGAAAAAACAGGTGTTTATGTGTTAAGAGCTTTAGCTTTGCATTTAGGTCTGGATGAATTTTATTTTGACCAATATGCTAAAGAAGGAAACTCAATTTTGAGACCAATTCATTATCCGCCAATTACTTCTGAGCCGGAGAATGCAATTCGTGCAGCTGCACACGGCGATATTAACCTGATTACTCTTTTAATGGGAGCTCAGGGTAAAGGATTGCAAGTTCAGAATCATGATGGTGAATGGATTGATGCTATTGCGGCAGACGATGAATTAGTGATTAATGTTGGAGATATGTTGTCAAGACATACCAATAATAAACTAAAATCGACAATTCACCAAGTGGTTAACCCGCCTAGAGAATTATGGGGAACTTCACGTTATTCAGTTCCGTTTTTTATGCATCCGGTAAGCGATATGCGTCTGGATTGTCTTGAAAACTGTATTGATGCTGAGAATCCTAAAAAATTCGAAGATATTACAGCAGGAGATTATTTGTATGAACGTTTAGTAGATTTAGGTTTAATTAAAAAATAAACGAAAAAATAAATTCCAATATTAAAATTCCAAATTCCAACATTCTGATTGGGATTTGGAATTTGATTTTTAGTCGCATTAAATATTTGGAATTTATTTTTTAGCATAAAAAATTTATGGACTTACACGATCAATTAAAAAATTTATTTCCGGATCACGTCGAATCTAATGAACCTGAAGAAGTTCAGGAGCAAGATCATGTGCTTTATATTCAAAAAGAGCCAATGATTTGTAAATTTGAGAAAAGAAAAGGAAAAGCCACAACAATTATCGAAGGTTATGAAGGATCTGACGAAGATTTTAAAGTTCTGGCCAAAGAAATTAAAACTAAATTAAGTGTTGGCGGAACTTTTAAAGACAGTTCAATCATCATTCAAGGCGATTATCGCGATAAAATTATGGAAATCCTAAAAGCAAAAGGATTTAAAACCAAACGTGTAGGCGGTTAAATTCCAACCTTAAAAAAAATTAACCGCAAAGTTCGCTAAGAGTTATTCTTGTAAGCTTTAGAAAAAATACAAAGATCGCAAAGCTTTGTGTTTAAGTGTTATCAATTGGAGTTTTAGAAAAAAAACATAACCTTAAAATAAAAATCTGTGACAATCTGTTCAATCCGTTAAATCTGTGGGCATAAAAAAAGACGCACTGCTATGCACCTCTACAGAAAACCTTTGAACCTTTGCATCTCAGAACCTTAGAACCTAAAAAAGAAATGATAAAAAATTCAGAATTAATACTAAATCCTGACGGAAGTGTTTACCACTTAAACCTTCGTCCTGAACATATTGCCCACGATATAATTTTTGTTGGAGATCAAAACAGAGTCGAGAAAATCACTCAGTTTTTTGATTCAATTGAATATTCAACTCAAAAAAGAGAATTTAAAACGCAAACCGGAATTTATAAAGGAAAAAGAATATCGGTAATGTCAACGGGAATTGGCCCTGACAATATTGATATTGTTTTGAATGAATTGGATGCTTTGGTAAATATTGATTTAAAAACTCGTTTGCCTAAAGAAAATTTGACTGCACTGAATATTATCAGAATTGGAACTTCGGGTTCTTTACAGGCTGATATTCCTGTGGATAGTTTTGTAATGTCTAAATTTGGATTAGGATTAGACAATATGCTTCGCTCCTATTTGGTTGACGGCGTTTCGAATGAAGCGATTGAAGATGCTTTTATTGTGCATACCAATTGGGATATTAGAAAAGGAAGACCTTATGCGATTGCCTGTTCTGAAAAATTGGAAAAAATTATAGAATCTGATAAGATTTTTAAAGGAATTACGGCTACTGCCGGAGGTTTCTATGGTCCACAAGGACGTGTTTTACGTTTGAATATTCAGGATGAAGAATTAAACAATAAAATGGATAATTTTAATTTTGATAATAACAGAATCACTAATTTAGAAATGGAAACTGCTGCGATATACGGACTTTCAGCGCTTTTAGGACATAATGCGTTGTCACTAAACGCAATTATTGCCAATCGTGCATCCGGAACTTTTAGTGAAGATCCTTATAAAGCGGTAGATGAGTTGATTACTTATACTTTGAATAAACTGGCTCAGAAGTAAATTTGAGAATTAGTCAATTTGAAAATTAGATAATTCATTACAAGTCATTTAAATAGTACTCATTTTGAAAATTAGATAGTTTATGCAAGATGCTATTCATAAATTTGAAATATTGTTGGAAAATGTAAACTACATTCCAACAATAGATCAGAATATTCTAGAGGAAAGAAAACCCGGAAAATGGTCTAAAAAAGAAGTTTTAGGTCACTTAGTAGATTCGGCGATACATAATCTGGTTCGGTTTACAGAGATTAATTATGTAGAAAAACCTTATCAGCACAGACCATACAGTCAAATAGATTTAGTAAATTTAAACCAGTATCAAACTATGGATATTGATGAGTTAACACAATTGTGGTTTGTGCTAAACAAACAAATCCTTAGACTAATGGAAACTGTTGATGAGAAAGCTTTAGACTATAAAATTGTTTTGAGTGATGGAGCTGTAATTGATTTAAAGTTTCTTATGACAGATTATGTTGAGCATTTAGAACATCATATCAATCAAATAAAATCTTAAATTATGTTTTTGAGAGTTGCCCGCCATACAAATGATTTGGAAAGAATTGTAGATTTCTACGTGAACATTCTATGCTTTGAATTTTTGGGAGACTTTCAAAATCATAATCAGCATGATGGTGTTTTTATTGGACAATCTGGTTTAGACTGGCATTTTGAATTTATAAAATCTGATGAAGAAGCAAATCTTACCTTTGATCAGGACGATGTTATGGTACTTTATCCTAAAACAATTATAGAGTATGATGTGCTGGTTAGCAATCTGATACATGGTAATATTTCAATCTTAACTTCAGAGAATCCTTTCTGGAATGAAAACGGAGTATTGTTTATGGATCCAGATGGTTATCGTATCGTTTTATCACCATTGAAAGCAATAATAAATGAGATTAATTAAGTAATTAGTCAATTTGAAAATTAGATAATTCATTATCTCTAAAAAAACAGAAAATTTAATAATGGAAGACACACACAAGAAAATCTTATTTAAATATTATAGTACCTATCTGGAAGAAATAATTTCAGAAACCATGTGGGCAGAAATTATTGATCTGGAAAAAGGATATTTTAAATTAGATAATATTCCATTTTTTGGACCCTTGATTGCTACTGACGATATTTTTCGTGCAGAATATGATGAAACCGAAAAATGCTTCATTCATAGAGAAACCATAGAAAGTTCTGGAAACTCAATCGTTCAGATTTTAGTTTTGGAAGATGGTTTTGATGCCGCAATAATTAAGGATAAACTAAAAGCAATCAATTGTGTATCAGAAAGTTTAAATGACACTTTTCTTGCGGTTGAAATTACAAAACAAGAAGATTATTCGATTGTAAAAATGTTATTGGATGAGTATGAATCTCTTTCTGTAATTGAATTTGCCGAGCCTTGCCTTTCTGACAAACACAGAGCTGATTTATTAAAATTAAACTAAATCAACTTATAATACGCATACCAAACTTAAACTTAAAACTATAATGAAAACTGTAAAAATTGTAGGTGTTCCTGAACACTTCAATTTACCATGGCAACTTTGCATTGAAAATGGTGAATTTGAAGCCGAAAACATTGATTTGCAATGGAAGAATATTCCGGAAGGTACCGGTAAAATGTGCCAGATGTTACGGGACGGAGAAGCTGATATAGCAGTTATTTTGACAGAAGGAATTATAAAAGATATTGTTGCCGGAAATCCAAGTAAAATTGTCCAGATTTATGTGCAATCGCCTTTAATTTGGGGAATTCATGTTGCCGAAAAATCAAATTTTCATAGCATAAATGATCTTAAAGACAAAAAAGCAGCAATTTCAAGAATAGGTTCGGGATCTCAGTTAATGGCTTATGTAAATGCGCATGATCAAGGCTGGAAAACTGATAATTTACAGTTTGAAATTATCAATACAATCGACGGAGCTGTTGAGGCGCTGACAAACGGAACTGCAGATTATTTTATGTGGGAACGTTTTATGACCAAACCTCTTGTTGATCAGGGAATTTTTAGACGAGTTGGTGACTGTCCTACTCCATGGCCTTCATTTGTGATTACAGTTCGCGATGAATTCTTAAAAAAGAATCCTAAAAGTGTCGAGAAAATCCTTGAAGTTATAAATAAAACAACACGCGATTTTGCTCAGATTACTGATATTGATAAAACTTTGGCAGAACTTTTTAATCAAAAACTTGAAGATATTCAAGAGTGGTTAAAACTAACACAATGGTCTCAGAAAAATCTGAACGAAAAAGCATTTATTAAAATTCAAAATCAATTATTTGATCTCGGTATTATTGATAAAAAAAGTACTTTTGTTGAAACTGTAAAAGCGCTGTAAAATACTGCTTTTTGATTCTTATGATAAAATTCCCTAAAATTGACTTTCCGCAATTAAAATCCAGGTTACAGGTGAAATCACCTTGGGATAGGGTTATTATTATGATATTGAGTCTTTTGATCACAATTCCGATTTTTATCATCCTGCACCAGAATTTAATTGACTTAAACTGGCCATTTAATTTAGATCGTGTTTTTATATTTATATTTGTTTTTGCTGCAGTTTTCTTTCTTTTGATGTTGCTGCGAACAATTATAATATTGTGTATAGCAGTATATTTATTGATCTTGATTTATGGTAGCGTTGTTGGAAATTATGGTTTAAGCGAGATTTCTGAAGATTATAATTCGATGATTTATACGATGTCAGATAATCCGTTTCCGCAGGATATTATTGTAGCAAAACTGCTTCCGTTTCCAAATAAATCAAAAATTATAAATGCAATCGAATATCAGAATCCAAAGGTTCGGAATTTTGCTATCATGGCAACTACAAAGCATTTTAAAGGAATAAAAGGATATTCTGACTACAGAACCATCATTCAGTGTTTTGCAGTCTTTAAAGAGATTAATAGCCGCTGGAATTATGTCAACGACCCAAAAGAAGGTGATTATATTGCAACAGCAAGCGAATCATTACAGTATTTTTCAGGAGATTGTGACGATCATTCCATTTTGATGGCTGCTGCAGTGCGTGCTATTGGCGGAACTCCAAGATTAATTCATACTAAAGGACATATTTACCCGGAAATATTAATAGGTTCTTTGATCGATTTAGAAAAAGTCAATTATTTGATTAAAAATGTACTTTTTGTCAAAGAAAGTTACGGCAAAAAAATACATTATCACGTTGATGATCGCGGTCAAGTATGGATGAATCTTGACTATACGGCAACATATCCTGGTGGTCCATTTTTGTACGAAGAGATTTTAGGAGCTTTGACTTTGAATTAGTTTTTTTTGAGGTGCAAAGGTTCTGAGGGACAAAGGGACAAAGGTTTTCTGTGGAGACGCACTGTTGTGCGTTTTTTTTTGTGTTCAATAGAGACCCGACAGGTTTTTAAAACCTGTCAGGTCTGCATGCGGTAAAACTAATAGACAAAAGAACCAAGGTTTTCTGTAGAGACGCACAGCAGTGCGTCTAACTTCTTTGTGTTTAATTTCTTTGTGTTTAATTTCTTTATGTCTAATCTTTATGAAGACGCACTGCTGTGCGCCTCTATATTAATCTATGCCTGCAAAATATGACAATATCTAAGGTTTTGTGTTTTATATACTTGCGAAAACGGGTATTTGAATTTGAATTTGTAAGTTTAATTCCTTGTTTCTTTATAAATATTTGGTTTTTAGATTTTTAATTAGAAAAAATTTTGTAATTTTCTGTAGTTTAACTTTAATCAATAAATCATGAAAAAATCTAAATTATTTATCTTCGGAATTGCAATGCTGGCAGTATTAATGATTTCATGTCATAAGAGTAGAAATGAATTGGTTGACTCTTGGAAAGTTACCACTGTTGAGCCTAAAATGCCTCTCTCTGATTCTTTAAAAAATGTAATTCTAACTCAAGGAACATTAACGTTTACTAAAGACGGGCATGTGACTGGATATTTGCAGAGCGAAATCAATAATGGTACTTATGCTTTGACAAAAGGAGGAAAAAGTTTAGTAATTAAAGATGAAACCGGTACTCCATACCCTTGCGTGAGCACTATAACAGACGACAAACTGATATTAGACAGCAAAGAAATGAAAGTTACACTTACAAAAATATAACCATAAAAGTTCATTATTTGATGAACTCAAAATCTTTAAAAAACCATATTGTGCCAAAAAAAGCAATATGGTTTTTTTGTTGGATTTATACTGAGGTTTACAACGTTCTTAAGAGTGCCGATACAGCATTTTCCATTCTTTTATAATCTTTTCTGACAGTCTCAGTCATTTCACTTTTACGGTCGCCGGAAAGGCTCATTGTGATGAATCTTTTTGATAAACCATATTTTTCTTTGATACGATTAAGTATTTCTGTGTTGTAAGTATTCTTCTTTTTCGTTTCTTTGTCCATTGCCTTGTATGTTCCTGTTTTGAGAACAAATATATAAACAATAGTTTATAAAACAACAAGGTTTAGTAAACTATTTCTTATAATTTTATGAAAGCAATTGAAAGATTTTATCAATACCTTGAATACAAAGGGATTAAGCCAACTCGATTTGAAAAAGATAATGGACTATCTAACGGGTATTTAGGGACGCAATTAAAGCGAAATGGAAATTTAGGGGAAGATATTCTAAATAAGATAATAGACAATTGTTTAGATTTAAATCCAGTCTGGTTACTTACCGGAAGAGAAAGTATGATTAAAATTAATAATTATACAGAAAATTTTGAGAGAAATGATGTTAATTTTTTAAACGAACCTCCTTCTCAAATATTTAAAATAAGAAACGATGAAGTGTTTAAAAAGCAATCTATTCCTCTTTATAATATGCCAACATCAACATCAATGGCAACCATATTTAAAGAAGAAGATACAGATAAGCTTATTAATGAAATTGTAATCCCGAATTTACCTAAATGTGACGGTGCCGTTTATGTAAGCAGCGACAGTATGTACCCGCTTCTTAAATCAGGCGATATCATTATATATAAAAAAGTATCTGCTGCTATTGAGAATATTTATTGGGGCGAAATGTATCTGGTTTCATTAATTAATGATGATGGTGACGAATTTGTAATGGCAAAATGGATTCAGAAATCTGAAAAAGGCGGTGAATTCATAAAACTTTTATCAGAGAATAAACATGATCAGCCAAAAGACTTTCATATCAATACTATCAAAGGTTTGGCATTAATTAAAGCCAGCATTAGAATAAACGCAACGTATTAATTTACGGCTCTACCCTGCTATATTTCAATGATTTAATTTTGAATTTTCCTTTTAATTATACTAATAATTAAAAAAAAGTTCAAAAAAACATTGTGCAGTCAAATAACTGCATTATATTTGCAGTCAAATAACTGCGCAATGGAAATTAGAAGAGATGTTTTTCAGGCAATTGCTGATCCTACTCGTAGAGCAATATTGAGTTTGGTTGCAATTCAGGCTATGACACCAGGTACTATAGCCGAAAATTTTAGTTCGTCACGACAAACTATTTCAAAACACATTCAGATTTTAAATGAATGTGAATTACTACGTCAAACACAAAACGGAAGAGAGATTTATTATCATTTAAATCCCGAAAAGATCAAAGAAATAGACAATTTTATTGAGCCTTTTAGAAAAATGTGGGATGAAAAGTTTAATAAACTTGAAGCTATAATGAAAAACTACCAATCTAAAAAGTAAAAATCATGGAACAAAAAACTAAAATAAATGCCGAAAACGGTAAACAGGAATTAGTAATTACAAGAGATTTTGATTTGCCTCTGGAATTACTTTTTAAAGCTTATGTTGAGTCTGAAATTGTCGAACAATGGATGGGAACAAAGGTTTTGAAACTTGAAAATGTAAAACATGGCGGTTGGCAATTTGAAACTTCCGATGCTAAAGGAAATGTTGTTTTTAAGGCTAATGGTGTAATTCATGAAATAATTGAAAACAAAAAAATCACCAGAACATTCGAAATGGAAAATACTCCTTTTCCTGTTCAGCTTGAATATTTAGAGTTCGAAAAAGTATCAGATGAAACTAGTAAACTAACCATGCAAATTGTCTATAAATCAGTAGCGATTAGAGATCAAGTGCTAAAACTTCCGTTTGCACAAGGTATAAATATGGCACATAATCGCTTACAGGACGCTGTAAATAAATTAAAATAACATCAATATTAATTAACAATAAACTAAAACAAATAATTATGACTAAGAGAAACAAGATTATCTATTGGATTGCGACGCTTTGGCTTTCGTTAGGAATGGTTGCAACCGGAATTGTACAGTTAATTAAAATGAAAGAAGAAACAGTTATGATGACTCATTTGGGATATCCGCTGTATTTTTTAACCCTTTTAGGCGTTTGGAAAATTCTGGGAGTAATAGCAGTTCTTATTCCGAAGTTTTCTTTATTGAAAGAATGGGCTTATGCCGGTTTTTTCTTCGCAATGTCGGGTGCGGTATTTTCGCATTTGGCTATTGGGGATGCTCCCAAGGAACTTTTTGGTCCGGTATTATTAATAGTTTTAACCGTAATATCTTGGTATTTTAGACCTGTAGATCGCAAAACGGTTTTAGCTTAATTAAATTTAGAGATATATTAAATAAAAAACTCCATCAGCCGCAGCTGATGGAGTTTTTTTTGTATTCTGCAATGCCTGTAAATCTGTTTACTTATTCATTTTTATATTTTTTTGAGGAAACCCTCAATACAAATGTTAATAAGTTGTATTATTATCCTAAATCGCTTAATAATTTAACATAAAGTAATTTCTTATATTCGCCTGATAAAAAGACCAAGTTTATGGCAAAAATCTATATTAGTTTCAATAGATTAGAGTCATTTCATAACCCCAAAAGAAGTTTAGTGAATGGATAAGATTAATTTATTAATTATTGTGACTGTAATCTCATTGTTCATTTCATTATTTCTGGCATTTTTTCTGGTTACCGTCAAAACAAAACACAAGATAAGTAATTCTCTTTTTGCTGTTTTTCTATTGCTAAATGTAATAGATTCTATTAATCCTATATTAGAGTTGGTGGTTAATAATCCTTCAAATCTGGGAATGCTTAGAAATACATTTGCGTTCTTGCAAATTCCTGTTTTTTATCTCTATGTATTATCCGTTTGTTATTCTGATTTTAAGCTTAGACTTAAATATATAATACATCTGCTTCCGTTTTTAATTGTGAATCTGGTTTTATTACCTCGTTTTTATGCAGTAGATCTTGCTTCTAAAATTAGTTTTCTTAAAAATCGCCAAAATATGATAGAACTGCAGTTCACTCATATTTTATTTCATATTCAGATAGTTATATATATTATTGCTGTTTTTATGATATTAAGAAAAGCCAAAAAACTATATCTTGAAAATCATGCAGGTAAAAGTGTTAACTCTTATAATTGGTTGTTTCAGTTTACAGTTGTATTGACGATTTTATATTTGATTACCCTTGTCAAAAACATTTTTAAATTTTCAGATTATCCAAACATTTCTGAAGGAGTAAAAATTGGACTCATTTTATTTCAGCTGATTATTATATGCTGGTACTTATTTAAAGCATTAAATAATCCGGATTTATTTAGAAATATCGATTCAAAACTAAAATTGGTAAAGGATATAATTTCTGAAGAAAAAAATAGTGAACAATTAGCTGAAAATGAAAAAGAGTACGATTCGGCCTTATTGAAGTTAAAGCAATATATGATTGACGAAAAGCCATTTCTTAATCCTTCTTTAACAATCCTGGATGTTTCTACTGCTATTGAAATTCCTGTTCGTGACTTATCACTTTTAATTAATCATAAATTAGAACAGCATTTTTATGATTTTGTTAATACCTATCGTATAGAATATGCTATGGATATTTTAAAAGATATTACAAAAAGTAAAGTAACTGTTTTAGAAATTCTGTACGAGGTAGGTTTTAATTCAAAATCTTCCTTTAATACGGCTTTCAAAAAATATACTGGCAATACACCTACTGCTTATCGCAAAGAATTATAAATCAGTATTTTGTAATTACTCGTACTTGTTGTTTTAAATACTCGTACTTATTTTTAGAAACAAATGCGTCCGAGTATTTTTATTCGGTCGCGTAGCACTAAATTCTCCCACATCTTTGTATCGAAATAAATTTATAACCTAAAACACGATACAATGAAAACAACAGTAAAAATTTTAGTACTACTATTATCAATAAGTAATTTCTCTTTTGGTCAAGACATTTCCAGAAAAATTGATTCCATAATAAAGGATAATTATCAAAAAAATCCTGACGTAGGTATTAGCGTCGGTTTTATAAAAGACAATCAGGAATACTATACTGCGTATGGTAATTTGAACAAAGAAAGTCAAGCTAAAATCAATAAAAATTCTCTATTTGAGATTGCTTCTATAACAAAAATTTTAACCTCAAATTTATTAGCCCAGGCCATTAATGAAAATAAAATAAAAGCAGATGATTTTATAGATAATTATCTTCCTAAGGATTATGTATTGCAAAAAGAACTTCAAAAAAAAATAAAAATTTCAGACTTGGCATCTCATCAGTCAGGTTTGCCAGATATAGATTTTGGAAAACTAATAGAGCTAAATCCGCAACAACCAGTAAGCAGCGTAACACAGGAAACTTTGACGGCTTTGGTCAATAATTGTAGTGAACTAAAAGATTATGGTAAATATCGTTACTCTACATTTGGAATTACTTTGCTAGGACAAATATTGGAAAAAGTGTATAACAAAAGTTACGACAAACTTATAACAGATAAAATGATAAAACCTCTGAAAATGAGTAATACATTTACTAAAGAGTTTGATGTAAAAAACAAAACAGTTGCGCATAATCCTGATGGCGGTATTCAGGAGTTCTTTAATTGGAATGTTATGGCGCCAGCTGGTTTAATAAAATCAAGTACGGCTGATATGGTTACATATTTAAAAGCTGTTTTAAATAAAGAAAATACAATAGGTAAAGCTGCTATAACTACAGAAAAAATATATTATAAAGATGAAAAAAGAGAACTTGGATTAGCTATAAATATTGTAACAGATGATAAGAATACACTTTATATGAAAAGTGGAGATTCTATGGGACAATCTTCAATTATATGTTACAATAGAGCTAAAAATTGGGGTATCATAATACTTTTAGATCAAAGAAACTCAAAAATGAGACAAGACCTTCTGAATAAAATTTATGATACGGTTTTAATAGATGTAAAAACTAATGGTTTGGATTTATAATTTTTTCTCTTAAAAGAAAATAGTAAATAAACAACTCCTCCATAAACAGAGGAGTTGTTTATTGGTTTTAAAGAATCAAATTATTTCTTTAGAAATGGAAATTATTAGATTGGTAATTTCCATACATTTACAATTAAAGATTTAAAAACTTTATAAATCAATATTTTCCTCACTAATTTTATATTCTATGAAAGTAGAAGATCAAATCAAAGAATATATTTCAAGCCAATCTGAACCAAAACGCAGTGAAATGCAAGAATTGCATGAACTAATACTTCGTGTGACTCCTGATTCTAAATTATGGTTTGACGATGGTAAAAACAGCGAAAATAAAACGGTTGCTAACCCAACTATTGGGTATGGATTTCAGATCATAAAATATGCAGATGGAAAAACTAAAGATTTTTTTAGAATTGGCCTAAGCGGAAACACGACCGGAATCTCCGTCTATATTCTCGGGATAAAGGATAAGACTTTTTTAGTTCAAACATTTGGAAAAAATATTGGTAAAGCCAGTGTAACTGGATATTGCATCAAGTTTAAAACCTTAAAAGATATAAATATTAATGTGCTTGAAGACGCAATTCGATATAGACTTGAAGCAGAAGAATAGAAGTGTTTTTTACTCCATAAGGTTCTCTGTTATTTCTATGGTTAATTTGCTATTTTTGCGCCATTGCAACCAACCTGTTTTATTTTTCAAAAGCTCATTGTAATTTACCTGTATCCAATCACCCTTACGATTGATTACGGATATTCTAACAGATTCAGATTTTGAGCCTTTTTTTATTATTTTACCATTAATCTTATCAAATATTTCAAAATTAGTGGCATTTATATATTCGACTCTTTTCATATAATCAAGCCAGGTTTCAAATACAAAATAATTAGAAGGATGAATATTGTTTCTTTGATCTATACTAGAAAAATATGCGTTTTTAGAATTAAATGTTTTTCTTTCATCTTTTTTTATATACCCTATTTCTTGTGTGTTATCATCCATTAAAACCTTAAAATAAGTAGGCGTTTCAGCAATAACACGAAACATTAAAGCAGCACCAACAGGACCTAAGCCTGTATTTGTTAAATGCTTTGATTCTGAATCTGAAGTACTACTATGGATTGTAAAAGGTTTTAAGTTATTATCTGAAGAGGAATTAATTTCAATACTTCCGGAATTTTTTCCAAAATATACTTTATCAAAGGTAATCTTGGTGGCTTCCCTAGAATCTTCTGGATTTTTAAATATTTTTAAAGATTTATCCGGACTAATGTCTAAAACTCCAATTTCTGTAAAATCTTTTTCAGCTTTATTGAATCTTGTATTATTTTGACAGGAAGCAAAATTAAGAATCAAAAGGTATATAATGACGTTTAAGGTTTTTTTCATATTTGTTTATCGTTGAAACTAAATTAATTAGCTGATCCTTTAATGTCTGTACTTAATTGTGAGTAGTAATCGTATAAATCCAATATACCAAGCCCAAGAGCATCATCTGGAATCGGGATTTTATGTATAACTGGGTTTTCTTTTCCTGTTTCAGGAAAGAGATTGTAAGTTTCGTCTTTTCCGTTTGAAATCAAAACAAAAGTTGGCAATTGAGGGTATTTATTGGGTTCATCAAATGGCAAATAATAGTCTTTTTTAAAAAAATTAAATAAACGTAAAGGTTTTCTTTTATTTCGTAAACCATAATCATAAAAAAAGACTTTAGACGAGTCTGCTTTATTTTTTAAATTAAATTTTTTATTCTGTCGGTCTCTAATTTTAAAATCAGTCTTAAACTCGGTTCCATTTTTTTTGTTTAGAATTATAGAATAGACTTCAAATTTTTGCTGTTTTAGTTTTTTAATAATTGGATCATTAAACCTTTTAAATTTTGAACCATCAATTTTTCTTAGAATAAAACAGATATCTTTGGGTTTATTCGAATAAACTCTATCGGGAAAAATAGTGCTAACGCCTCCAACTAGAGGAAATATGAAATCTCCTTTTACTTCCTGATTTTCCTTAATGTTTATTTTTGGATAGGACTCATTTTGTGAAGTGCTAAATGGGTTGCCTTCAATTTTATTCATTTCCCAATATGGATTCACTAATTCTATTTCTAGTTTTAAATCCTTAATGGTTTGATTAATAAAATCTTTAGAGCTATTATATCCTAAATAATTTACTGTTGAAATACTAATTTTATAAGGATCTTCTATGTAAGAGTTTTTAAAAGGCTCCGTTTCAAAATCATAGCAAACATTCAATGAATTATAAAGTTGCAATTTCAACTCTTTTGGTAATTGGTTGTTATTTTGAAACCCTTTTTCATTATATTTTTTATGATAAGCCATTATGGTATTATAACCGGATGGGATTTTTGTAAAATAGTAATATTTCTTTTTCTTGTCATAATTTGCTCTTATAGAGGGAAGCTCAAATCCTTCAAGAGTTACTTTAGAATCACTAATATTTTGTTTTGTTTTGGCATCTTCAAGATATATTTTAATTACAGGAGTTACCATTTCTTGCGCAGAGATACAAGTTGAGAGTAATATAAAATAAAATATTGAAAAATGTTTTCCCATTATAAAAAAGAGATTTTTAAAAGAAGTAATAAATTAATTTGTAATACCAAATTAACAATTAAAACTAGTTATTCGGTTTTTTATCGATGAAATTGAAATAAATAATGATGTAGCTTTTGCCCGCACGATGTCTAAAGGCACAACGCTTATTCATGCTAACGGTCAAACTGTACCAGAAGAAAATCGTGAATTATTTGTATTGAAAAAAGAAAATGGACAGTGGAAAATTAGCCGCTATATGTTTAATAAGATAAAGTAATTTTAGAAAAAACTACAAAAAAAAACTCCTTAATTTCTTAAGGAGTTTTTTGTGGGCTGTCAGGGGCTACAGTCGAACACTTGATACCTATGTTGACATTTTTCGAGAATATAAAATAAAGTATTTTGTAATGTTCCCATGCTAGAATTTATGACTAATTGAGAACCAAGTTCTTTCCGTTAGGGAAAAGCGAAATTTGGAAAAAGAAACGAACAATTTATCGAAAACCTAGCCATGAGTTTTAGCATGTGTTAGCAGCTGGATAAATATTATTATAACTTTTTAATCAAACCTTCATAACCACTTTGGTTACCCTTTTTTAGTTCTTCCCAAATTTGCATTAGAATTTGTTGATTTGCATCAATCCATGTTTTTGCCTTTTTGTCATATTTGGAAGGAATTTCTCCAACTATAGGTTTACCATCAATTAGGGAGTAACTTGCGGCATGCTTATTAATACCATATGATATATGTAAGTGAGGTGTTTTATGTGTATCAGGTTCCATTCGAAATTCAAGAGGTAAGATTCTTTTTAAGAGAATTTCAGTTAATAAACCTTTACCACTGGTGGAATTGCTCATCAGATCAATCATAGCAAAACTGTCTTGCAATTCTTTAAATTCCTTCTCTAAACTGTTGATTTGTTCTTCCATAAATTTATAACTAGTTCGATTTCTAATCGTTTGATGCTAACGTTCCGGTGCTTGGCGATGGCTGCTAAGTATTTTCTGTTAAAGATAAAATTTATTGCGAAATGTAAATATGAATTTGATTCAAAATTAGCAATCTCGCCAAACGCCTGTTAAAGCTAACTGCGGGCACAATACTTGCGTTTTGCTTTTCATCCGTCCGTTAACTAATTTTTTTCTGCATTTCTTTTTTTAAGATTTGAAAGAAACTGTCGATTGTCTGAAGAGCTTTTAAATTAAATTCTTTTGAAAAACGGAGCGCGATCCTGTCAAAGTCTATTGGAGAAACTAACAAACCCTCATTTCGTTTCGCTAATTCAACACCTTTTTTTCTGTCAACCAATGGTTCTCCATGCACGAAGATATTTCGCAGTTTATTGTAATCATTCAGTTTACTCCAAGTATTGTCTAAAAAAGGTTCGCTTATGTCGCAAACTTTTTTGAGATAACAGAAGCTCTGAAAATACCATTACCTGCAATATCAGCTAGCCCAACTTTATGTTCTTCGGTCTGCTGTAGGTTTTTGCAAACTTGGTCTAAAGCAGATTCCAAACGAAAGTAAGAATGAAGAAAAGTCGTTCGCCAAAGTATGTCAGGAAAAATGCTTCCAAATTGAATTTCAGGATGAAGTCTTGCGTTAGTATGCTCAGGTTCGTCAGAGAGTTTTTTATTGTTTTGTAAATTGTCTGCTAAAAAATTGTCTGTAGATTTTATAAAAGCCTCAATGTCTTTTAACTCATGGGAAATGTAATCAAAGTGATAATGATAAGTAAATTGTATTAATTGTTCTTTGTCTATACTTTCATTCATGGTTGGTTGTGATTTTGCAGTTCAATTCTTGAGCAGTTGGCTGTAACTTATATATACCTGCTACTTTATAGCACATATCTATCTTATTAATGGGTGTGTACACGCTACCTAATCAAGCATAAGTTTTTACAATAATACAGAAAAACAGAATACTACGATTGATGTTTTTTGATAAATCGAAATTTATTATGGAGACAATCAAAATATTTAATTACAAGAAAATTAATAGTGTTTTAATAATTTTAGGAGGTTCATTAGTAGGATATATTTTGGCTTTAATTTAGATTTAAAGAGTTCGAACGGATTCCAATTGTCAATTGTAGTCGTTCTAAACGCAAAATAATGAAATTTAATAATGCTTTATAAATTTCCAATATCTCTCCTAACCGAGCCATTTTAGTTGTAAGAATGGTTTTAACATATATTTTGTTAAAATTCAAAATAATCTAACTAATTTTGACATATTATTCCTTTCACATGAAAAGATTTCACATCATATTAATTGTTATGCTTGGCTTATTCCTAATGCCAACGATAACTTTTGCTTGTGAGAAAGTTGTAGTAAATCATTCGTGTACAAAAGAAACTTCTAAAACTCAGAAGGATGATTGTTGTTGCAAAACGAATCATTCAAAAGACAAGAATCACGATGGTTGTGGGGGAAAATGCGGGCATTCTATGTGTGGCTGCGGCTCAGTATGTAATGGCGGGATTAACTTTTTAAATGAACTGGAATTCAAAAGCAATTCCCTTAATTTTTATTCTGAAAAACAAAAATTTTATAGTTCAGAAACCTTTATTTCTTCTGGTTTCCACTCTCTTTGGCTTATACCTAAAATAGGCTAAATTCTACTTTTGACAGCCATTAGTGTGTCAAATCTAAAAGCATAATCTGCTTACAATTATTTTATTTCCCGTTAATATCAATTACAAAAACAAGGCTTTGTCATGCTGTCTTTTTTGTCATTGTTTAACAAATCTTACCTAAAAAAACACAAAATGAAATCATTAAAAAAAATAATGATGACAATAACCCTATTGTTATCAGTTGTGGTATCCAATGCCCAAACTAAAGATCAACTCAAACTGGTTTTCGATAATTATTTTTTATTGAAAGATGCTTTGGTAAAAACAGATGGAAAAACTGCTGCTTCAGCTTCAAAAGATCTATGGACAGCAATAACTTCTGTAAAAATGGATGCTTTAAAAACAGAAGAACATATGGTTTGGATGAAAGCATCAAAAGATTTAACCACTGAAGCTAAAAATATTTCAGAAACTCAGGACATTAAAAAGCAGCGAGAACTTTTCAATCCATTATCTAAAAACATGTATGCACTGATAAAAACTTCAAAACCCTCAGAAGTTGTTTATTATCAGCACTGCCCTATGCAAGATGCCAATTGGCTAAGCAAAGAAAACACAATTAAAAATCCTTACTATGGCTCACAGATGCTGGGTTGTGGTAAAACTGTAGAAATAATTAAATAGAAAAAAGATGAAAGCAATACTTATCATATTAAGTGCATTTTTTGCATTTAATTTAACCGTAACAGCACAAACAGCTGCAAAAAATGAAGAGCAAAAAATAGTTTATATCTGCCCTTCACATCCTGACCAGATGAACTCAAGTTCTGGATTATGTCCAAAATGTGGCATGAAATTGACAAAAACCACTGAGAAAATAGATACTCATGCTCAAAAAGGAAGTCAGCCTATGAGTAAAACGGTGACAAAATATGTTTGCCCTATGGACGGTTCAACTTCTGATAAACCAGGGGATTGCTCTAAATGCGCTATGAAGATGGTAAAAGTTACCGAAAAAGTAGATGCGCATGCTCAAAAAGGAAGCCAACCTATGAGTAAAACCGTCACAAAATATGTTTGCGCACAGGACGGATCAACTTCTAACCAACCTGGTATATGTCCAAAATGTGGAATGGATATGGTAAAAATCACTGAAAAAGTAGATACGCATGCTCAAAAAGGAAGTCAACCTATGAGTAAAACGGTGACAAAATATGTTTGCTCAATGGACGGATCAGTTTCTGAAACTCAAGGGAAATGTCCAAAATGTGGAATGGAAATGACTAAAAAAGAAGATGGTAAACAATAAGAATCTAATAACGAAAAATGTTGTCAATGACCGCAATAAACAATTTAAAATTAAATAAATGAAAAATATAATTCTATCAACCATAATAATAGCATTTGTAATGGTTTCATGCAATCAAAAAAACAAAGAAACTGTTGCAGCTGATCCAGAAACAATGCAAACGGATTCACAGTTATATGCATGTTTGATGCACCCTGAAATTACCGGTAAAAAAGGCGATAAATGCTCCAAGTGTGGAATGGAACTGACAGAGCCGGTACCGCAAACTGAAGCAATCCATAAACGTGATGCTGCTGCCAATGAAGAAACTGTAAAATCGGCAACAGCAACTCAATCTAATTCTTCCATAAATGAAATAGTAAGCAACTATCTTCAAATGAAAAATGCGTTAGTTAAAGATGACTCAAAAGGTGCCGCAAATGCAGGTAAAAAATTATTCGTAACTTTAAATAAGATAAATCTGAGTTTAATAGATGTGAAATTAAAGACTGAATACATTGACATTGCTGATGACGCCAAAGAGCATGCCGAGCACATTGGTGATAATAGCGGAAAAATAGAGCATCAAAGAGAGCATTTTGTAATGCTAAGTCAGGATGTAAACGATTTGATACAACTATTTGGAACAACCCAAAAACTATATCAGGATTACTGCCCTATGGCAAACGATGGTAAAGGAGCGGTATGGATTAGTGAAATAAAAGAGATCAAAAATCCTTATTATGGATCAAAAATGAGTAACTGCGGATCAATAAAAAAAACATTCTAAAATGAAACAACTCATCAGAAAGATTCTTTTTATTGGATTAATTATTTTTTTACTGATGCAATTCTATCAGCCTGTCCGAAATTCCGATTACGGACAGGTTTTACCAATCCATATTTCTAAAGTCTATCACATCCCCAAAAATGTTGAATCAATTTTGCAGACTTCCTGTTATGACTGCCATAGCAATAACACACAATATCCGTGGTATTCTTACATTCAGCCGATACGTCTTTTCATGGAAAGCCATATTACTAAGGGAAAGAATGATTTGAATTTTAGTGAGTGGGGAAATTATTCCAAAAGAAAACAGGAAAATAAGATAGACAGAATTGTAAAACAAATCAAGACAGACGAAATGCCTTTACCCTCTTATACTCTAATCCATAAAAATGCAGTATTGACCGCTGCCCAAAAAGAACAAATGATCAAGTGGATTGAAAAAGTAAGCGATAGTATTTCAAAAATAAATTAAACCTATGGTACACAAATTAATAGAATGGTCTCTGAAAAACCGTTTCATCGTTTTGCTATTATCGGCAGGAATATTTGTATGGGGTATCCTCTCTATACAAAAGAATCCTATCGATGCAATTCCTGATTTATCAGAAAACCAGGTTATTGTTTTTACAGAGTGGATGGGTCGGGCACCACAGCTCGTTGAGGACCAGATTACCTATCCTTTGGTAACCAACCTTCAGGGATTACCGAAGATTAAATATGTACGCGCCGCTTCTATGTTTGGGATGAGTTTCATTTATGTCATTTTTGAAGATGATGTTGATATCTACTGGGCAAGGTCAAGAGTCCTAGAAAGACTCAGTACCATCAGTAGTACTTTACCCAAAGGAGCTACACCACAGTTAGGTCCTGATGGAACAGGTGTTGGCCACATACTCTGGTATACCCTTGATGCCCCCGGTATGGATCTGGGAGAACAAAGGGCCTTACAGGACTGGTATGTGAAATTTGCTTTGCAGAATGTTTCCGGAGTAAGTGAGATTGCCTCTTTTGGAGGATTTCAAAAAGAATATCAAATTACTATTAATCCCAATAAACTGCTGTATTATAAACTGTCTGTTCCGGAAGTAATCAATGCCGTTCGAGCCAATAATAATGAAAGTGGCGGAAGAAAATTTGACATGAGTGATATTGGTTATATCATCAAGACATCGGGTTATCTAAAATCCATTAAAGAAATTGAAGATATTCCGCTAAAAAACCAAAATGGTATTCCAATTAAAGTCAGTGATATAGGCAGCGTCCAAATGAGCGGAGAAACCAGACTGGGAATTTTTGATCACAACGGCACCGGTGAGGTTGTTGGTGGTATAGTCGTTATGCGTTATGGTGAAAATGCCGACGCCGTGATTGATCATGTCAAAGAAAAAATGAAGGAAGTAACAAAAGGACTTCCTGAGGGAGTAAAATTTAATATTGTTTACGACCGGGGACATCTGATAAAAGAATCTATTGATTCGGTCAAACGCACCTTAATTGAAGAGATGCTGGTAGTATCGCTTATCGTTATTATTTTCCTTTTCCACTGGCGCAGTGCCCTGAGTATTATCATTCAAATTCCCATAACTATTGCAGCGAGTTTTATCCTGCTTAATGCTTTTGGTATATCTTCCAATATTATGTCATTAACAGGTATTGCTTTAGCTATAGGTGTTATTGTGGATAATGGAATTATTATGAGTGAGAATGCTTATCAGCATTTATCACAGCGCTACGCCCTATGGCAATCTGAACAAAAAAATGAAACAAACCAAGATGAAAAGAATTAAAAACATACTGCGCAAAAAGCCCCAGTGGATCTCAGATAAGGAAAGGCTCGAAGTAATTGAAAAAAGCAGCAAGCAGGTTTCCCGTGGTGTATTCTTTGCTACGATAATCATAATTACCTCATTTCTTCCTGTATTTATGCTTTCTGGTCAGGAAGGCAAATTATTCCATCCTTTGGCTTACACCAAAACATTCATACTGATTGTGGATGCGCTACTGGTTCTCACACTGGCTCCGGTACTGATTTCTTTTTTTATGAAAGGGAAATTTAGGCCTACAGATGCGCATCCGGTGAATCGTTTTTTGGAAAGAGGTTATGAACCCATCATCAGATGGGTGCTCAAATGGAGAAAAACTACCCTGACAGTCAACATTCTGGCATTATTGATTTCAATTCCCTTACTGATGCGGCTTGGAACAGAGTTCATGCCTCCATTAGATGAACAGAGTATTTTGTTTATGCCCGTTACCCTGCCTGATGTATCCAATGGAGAAATCAAACGCATTTTGCAGGTACAGGATAAAATAATCAAATCAGTACCCGAAGTAGAAAGCGTATTGGGCAAGGCAGGACGAGCCAATACAGCTACGGATAATTCCCCAATAAGCATGATTGAAACCATTATTATGCTAAAACCAAAATCGCAGTGGCGCAAAGGAATTGATAAAAAGGATATCATTAAGGAACTGGACATCAAACTGCAGATACCTGGTGTAGTAAACGGCTGGACACAACCCATTATCAACCGAATTAATATGCTGGCAACAGGAATCCGTACCGATGTGGGGATTAAAATCTATGGTCAAAATCTCGATACCATTGCACGCGTATCAGAAAGAGTGAAAATGACTCTAGAAGGAACACCTGGAGTATCTGATTTATTTGTGGATCCTATTACCGGTGGTAAGTATCTTGATGTTAATGTCAATCGCCCGGAATTAGCCCGATATGGATTAACCGTCGATGATGTAAACCAAACCGTGGAATTTGCTTTAGGCGGTGCATCCATTGGTAATACCGTTGAGGGACGAAGACGTTTTTCAATAAGTGTGCGTTTGGCTCAGGATTATAGAAACAGTGTAGAGCGGATCAAACACATTCCTTTACAGTCTCCTGCTTTTGGAGAAGTCCCTCTATCGGCTGTTGCTGATATTAAATTTGTAGACGGTCCCCCGATGATCAGTTCAGAAAATGCATTATTGCGTGGAGCAGTTATGTTTAATATACGGGATCGCGATATGGGCGGGACAGTAGCCGAAGCAATGAAAAAGCTGGAAACAGCCAAAAATATATTGCCAGAGGGATACTTTATAGAATGGAGCGGTCAATATGAAAATTTAATAAGCGGTGAGAAAACACTCAAGCTCATAGCTCCAATTGTACTGCTTATCATTTTCTTTTCGCTGTATTTTGCTTTTCATTCTTTACGTGAAGCTTTTTTAAGTTTAATAACAGTCCCATTCGCCTTAATTGGAGGGGCTTACATTATTTATTTCTGGGATGTTAATTTATCGGTTGCCGTCGCCGTTGGATTTATTGCTTTGTTTGGAATTGCTGTGGAAACCGGGATTGTTATGGTTATTTATCTCAATGACGCTATGGACCAGTTAATCAAAGTAAAAGGGAATTCACGCGAAACAATTACCAAAAATGACCTGAAGGAATATGTCGTACATGGTGCTGCAAAAAGATTGCGTCCAAAATTAATGACAGTCTGCGTTTCATTATTTGGACTGGTTCCTGTTTTATGGTCAAATGGCGTTGGAATGGATGTAATGAAACCAATTGTATTGCCTATGATTGGCGGCGTATTTACCTCTGCCATACACATCTTACTGGTAACACCTCTTATTTTTTTAATGTCCAAAGAATATGAATTGCGAAAATATGGAAAACTTGAAGTACATGAAACGAAACATTAAAATACTGGCAATAGTATTGCTTTTACTGCCAATACAGCTTTTTAGCCAAACCAAACAAGTGTTATCACTGGATACCATTTTGCAGCGGATTGACAAAAAAAATGTACTGCTGCAAAGCTATGGACTTAAAGCTGAAAGCTATAAATACAGCGCCGATGCCGAAGCGGCATGGATGGCACCAATGGTAGGCGTTGGTACCTTTATGACACCATATCCATTTCAGGAAGTAATGGATGACCGCGATAAGGGTTCACTCATGCTCAGGGTGGAACAGGATATTCCTAACTTCTCGAAACTAAATAAGAAAAAAAAATACATTCAATCTCAGGGAGATATTGAAAATGCTACCAGAGTTGTAACTCTTAACGATTTTAAGGCGCAGGCAAAGCGATTGTACTTTAGTTGGTTGATTGCCGAGCAGCGCATCAAGGTTTTGGATCAAAATGAAAGGATAATGGGTACCATGAAAAAGATTGAAGAAGTAAGATATCCTTATAATCAATCGCAATTGGGCAACGTCTATAAAATAGATGCCAGAATCGAAGAAAACAAAAACATGATCCGTATGCAGGAAGGCGAAATTGCAAAAGCAAGAGCATGGCTAAGCAGTTTGATGAATGAGCCAGGTAATGCGGATTTTTCTATAGATACCAATTACATTCCCGTTTTTAACCCTGCATTGCATGACACCACAAGTCTTGCAGCTGTTCGGGGGGATATTAAAAAAATGGATGCCGGAATTGAATCGATGCAGCTCAATATTGCAGCGATGAAGGCAGAAAAAAATCCTGCCTTTAAAATCCAGTTTGACCATATGAATGCTTTTGATAAAATGATGCCCAAGTCCTATTCGGTAATGGCAATGATGTCGATTCCAATTGCTCCGTGGTCATCAAAAATGTATAAATCGGATGTAAAAGCGATGCAGTATAATCTGCAGGCAATGGAAAAAGAAAAATCTGCTATGCTGCAACAAACTCAGGGAATGTTATATGGTATGCAATACGAAATACAAACGATGCAGAAAAGGATTGAGGGACTCGAGACAAAAATAATTCCTTCCATGCAAAAATCACTGGATGTAAATTTCCTAAATTATCAGGAAAACAAGCTACAGATTCCTGTGGTAATAGATTCCTGGGAAGCTTTAAATATGTTACAGAATGACCTTTTGGACGAAAAATTAAAATTATATCAAATGATTGTCGATTATGAAAAAGAACTATATCGCTAAATTATACGTCTTTATATTTGTTTGTGTATTTTTATTTGTTTCCTGTAATAAGAATGCTGATAATAAAAATAAAGTATCACACGAAAAGCATAATTTAAACCAGAAATACACCTGTCCCATGCACCCGCAAGTGGTGCTGGATAAACCGGGTAATTGCCCTATTTGCGGGATGGAATTAGTACCGAAGCACACACCTGGTACCGAAACAACCATAAATAGTGATCTGAAACATCTTTTGAAACCTGTAAATGAGCAGGTAGTTTCCAATGTATCAACCATAAAACCTGAGTCAGGCACGAAAATATTTTCTGTACAGGTACAAGGAAACATTACTTATGATACCCGTGATCAAACGAGTATTGCCAGTCGGGTAAGCGGAAGAGTGGAGCGTTTATTGATAAAGTACAATTATCAGCCCATAAAAAAAGGACAGTTAATTATGGAGATTTATTCCCCTGATTTAGCTGCAGCACAAAGAGAACTATTGTTTGTTTATCAGTCTGACAAAAATGATAATATGATGCAAAAAACAAAAGAAAGACTGCAGTTATTAGGCATGCAACAAACACAGATCCAGCATATTTTAAATACTGGCAAAATTTTGTACCGTATTCCTGTTTACAGCAATGCCAATGGATATATTTTAGACAAATCAATAGCTGGTAACACATCTGTAGCAAATGTGAGTACTCCAGCTTCAGCAAGTACCGATGACGGTATGGGAAGCACGGGTTCGGGCAGCAGCACACCATCAGGCAGCAATAGTATATCTACAACTACCATATCACCTGTACTGCTTAGAGAAGGTCAATATGTAGGTGCCGGCGAGTCACTTTTTACAATTTACACTAACAAAAGCCTTATTGCCGAGTTTGCTTTGGATCCCTCTGCAGCATCCCAGATAAAAAAGGGGCAAAAATTGGTTTTCCATGAATCCTCAAATAAGCAAAAGGCATATACCGGTACAATAGGACTCATTCAACCTGTTTTTAAAACGGGAAGCAATTTTACCCAGGTAAGAGTTTATTTAAATAGCAATCAATTTCAAATAGGAAAATTAGTTACAGCCACTATCCCAATTGTCAATAAGGGCTGGTGGGTTCCTCAAAGTGCCGTGCTCAACTTAGGAAATAAGTCTGTTATCTTTAAAAAGGAACAGAATGTATTTATTCCCAGAGAAATTAAAACAAAAATGGCCACCAGTGGTATGGTACTCATCGAACAAGACATCAGTGATTGGAACATTGCCGCTAATGCAGCCTATCTGGTGGATAGCGAAAGTTTTATCAAAACAACTTCAGAAAATAAATTAAAAAATTAACCCATGAAGAAGAAACAAGTTTTATTAATTACTTTCTTGACAATAACAGCTTTTCTGTTTCTGTTTACAGCATGCGCTAAAAAAGAAGAAACAAAAGTTACCCAGGAGAAAGCTCAAACGTATACCTGTCCCATGCATCCGCAGATTGTGGAAAATGGTCCGGGTACTTGTCCAATCTGCTCAATGGACCTGGTGCCTTTTGAAAAAAACAATGCACAGGATTTTTTAATCTTGGGAGCAAGTCAACGGGCATTAGCCAATTTAACTACTATGAAAGTTGGCGAGAATGAATTTTCAAATTCCTCCCGACTCAATGGACGTTTGGTAACAAACCCTGAGCAGACTGTTTATGTATCAAGCAGGGTTGCTGGCAGAATTGAAGTATTGTATGTAAAAGAAACCGGAGTGCCTATCCGAAAAGGACAGCCTTTATATAAGATATATTCAGAACAGCTCTCCTCGTTGCAGCAGGAATATCTGGTTGCTACTGCTCAAGTGAGCAGTTTTCCGGAGGATAAACGCTTTTATCAAATGAAAAATGCGGCAAAGCAAAAGCTATTATTGTATGGACAATCAGAAGCACAGCTCAGCGATTTGGTTAAAAAACAAAAAGTATCTCCCTATGTAACTTACTTTGCTCGCAATTCAGGTATCATCGCTGAACTTTCCGTAACAGAAGGACAATATGTAGCAGAAGGTAGCTCTATTATGAAACTAGAAGATTATGATCGTTTATGGGTGGAAGCAGATATATACCCCTCTGATGCAGATAAAATTAGAACAGGGCAAAAGGTACAGGTAATTGTTTCGGGATATGAAGACGAGCCACAAACAATGACAGTTGATTTTATAAATCCTGCACTTCAAACCAGCAAGCAGATAATGCAGCTGCGTGGTACTATTCCCAACCCCAACAACCAATGGCAGGTTGGTCTGCAAGCGATTGTTTTATTACCCTCTTTCAAACAAAAAAAAATATTGACGCTTCCGGTAGATGCTGTAATTAGAGATGGTCATGGTATACATGTGTGGGTTGAAATTGAAAAAGGAAAATACCAGCCAAGGATGGTATTCATTGGAGATGAGACATTTGATGAGGTAGAAATTACTGATGGTTTAAAAAATGGTGAAACTGTTGTGGTTTCCGGTGCCTATCTTTTATACAGTGAATTTGTTTTAAAGAAAGGTAAAAATCCAATGTCAGGAATGAAAATGTAATAATTTAGTATCGTGCTATATGATGAAAGCCACGTTTTCCGAAAACTTCAATTTAAAAGATGGTTTTTATCAAGACCATCAAACTCCCTTTGGAACCGTACAAAATTTTGTATTTTGTGAGTTTAGAAGAATTTAAAAAATAGAAAGCTAACAAATGCTTTTCTTTTCGAATCTCAGTAAGCTCTCTCAAAATCTGAAAAGATTCTAGTGAAAGATACGAATTTTGCGCCAAGATATTCACGAAACCGATCAAATGTGTTTTTTAGATATTTGATCGGTTTTTAATTTGTACGCATATTATCTAGATAAATCGTTTCCAACACACTTCCCGTCGTGAGTTAAACCCCTTCAAACTATATAACTTTGTACTATAACAATCTAAAAATTATATTATTATGGTAATCGATCTTATCACCCGCGAAGATTTAAACGAATTCAGAAATCTTCTTTTAAATGATTTAAAACAACTCATTAAACCTCAATCGCAACAGGTTAAGCAGTGGCTAAAATCTTATGAAGTCCGAAAAATGCTGAATATTTCTGCCGGCACTTTGCAAAATTTACGGATCAATGGCACACTCGCTTTTACTAAAATTGGCGGTCTTATGTATTACAAATATTCGGACATTGAAAAAGTCATGAATGGTAAATAGTAACTAGTTTAAAAACGACTTTGGAGTTTTTTACTGCTCCCTGCAAGGGCAAGTGGTTTTGAGCTGCGGAAAGGATTTCGAGCAGCTCAAAACACAACTTGCCATTGTCCCGCGACAACTTTTAGGAATGGTTTTAAGTTAAAAGGGTTGATACCCTTTTTTCTTTTGTAATAGTCGAAGTAATGTTATTGAAACCAATCTAAAGGATAGGTATTATCGGAATCCATTTCGATAATTAAGAATAGGAATAAATTTCGGCAGCCATGAAGGCTGCCCGCCGCCGTCCTTTATAACTGAAAGGATTCTTATTGTAGATGAGATGGAAATTAAATGGGCGTGTTTCAGTGATATTAATAAATGAGGGAATATAGATTACCGGAATGGTAGCTTGTGTATTTACGCATTCATGCATTCACGCCTGCATGTCTTCACGTCTGTACGCTTTCATACTGATATGCTTTCATGTTTGTATGCTTTTACGTTTGTATGTATTCACGTATGTACGCTTGCATGTATGCTAATCTGCAAGCCTGTAGTTATATAGTCACGCACTACAAAAAAAGTAAATTTTCAAGCATAATTGTACAAGAGATTTAGCCTGTACAAACCCCAAAAAATATATTATTCCAAAAGAAAACAGAAAAACCCGAAAAAAGAAAAAGAAAGCCATTTCACAGGACGGGTTGCTGGCAGGCCAAAAGGAAACGGAATAAGTCCCGTAAGGGTGGATTGCGAGGTACGAGCAAGACATTATGCCGTAGTCTTTTGGTTAGCTAAGCAATCTCGTCCTACCTTTGTTTTCTTTTTATTATTTCTTTGGAAAATATAAAGTAAAAAGAATCTCGTGTTTAATAAATTTAAGAGGCAGGATTAAATCCAATGATAGGGTTTGTCCTTGCGGTTCAGGTAACAGTATATTTCTTCCTTTTTAAGTTCCGGAAAGAAATTTATGGCATCTTCAATGGCATAGTTAGGCAAAAAATAAATCTCGTCACGGATAGCCTTAATCACTTTTTGACGACCATAAAAACGGACGATTTCATCAATTTCATCCTGACTGCCACGCTCAACGATACGAGCAATTACCATTTTATACGCTCCTTCCCAATCAATCTCATCAAATCTAAATTCCCAAAAGAATTTGGGATGAAGATTGGGTATATGTTTGATTAATGTCTTCATTTTTTTTAATTGGGCTATTACCAAATATACGTATTTTTCAGTGAATTACCTGCGAACACCCCGCTTTTTGTTCATGTTAATTGGCAAGTCTTCTATCACTGATGCAAATTTATGTAAAGGATTTTTCGTCGCTAGTTCTAATCGTTTTTGGATATGTTCCCAATCCTGTTGCTTTTCTTTTAGCATATCTACACCATCAAAAGTGGTAATCTTATCATACGTATTCAGTCCTACGGATGCCCAATAGGGGTCTTTATCATATTTTCTCTGATAGGCTTCAAGATAGAACTTTAATGGTTCGTGTTCAAGTAAGAAGTACATGTCGACAAAATCCTTGTACCGGTCACCACTTTGATGGATTGCGTGGAGTTTCATAGCTCCAATGTCTTCATTGGAAATCATACGAATACTTTCAATATTTTCAACTGAATTAAGAAGAGGATAATTGTGGGTAACAATATCGACTTTTATATCATCGATATAGGTAAGTACTGTATTGTTGTGCAGCCTGTTTCCCTTTTCTTGTACATTGTAATTGTCCTGCAAATATTTCAGCATCATTTTCGAATCAAAAGCCTTTGAGGTGAACAGGTCTATATCTACCGATAACCGATGTCCCAAGCGTAACGCCAAGGCTGTTCCCCCGACCAAAATATAATCCTTTAACATTTCATCTTTCATTAACCTTTGGAGAAGTTCCCACATCTCCTGGGTGACTGTTTCTTTGTAGAGCATAATTTCATGTTTTTCAGAAAATTAATTCTGAAAAAGGCCTGCTCTTTTAATGTGTCTTCTGATGGCTTTATTTGACAGCGCATGTCCAATCCTAATGGTTTAAGACTGTGTTAGGAGCAAATAAGCCAAATGCTTCCAAACACTTCCAAGTACTTTCTAATTGGAGTGTAAGTGCTGATTATAAGATATATTGGTATTTAAGTAATATCAGTAATTGAAATCATGGAAAGTGAAGAAAAAAAGAACCCATATAAAGGAGGCAGGCCTACCAAGATTGATCCCGCCGTCCACCGTTATTCCATCAGTCTTACTGAGGAAGAAAATGCCCACTTCCTGACTCTTTTTGAGACTTCAGGGATGAATGTAATGGCACACTTTATTACAGCGTGCGTTTTTCAAAAAGGGATAAAAACAGTAAAGATCGATAAAGCTACAATAGATTATTATATGCGCCTGACCTCTTTTTATAGCCAGTTTAGGGCTGTCGGGGTAAATTACAATCAGGTTGTCAAGATTCTATATCAAAAATTTTCCGAAAAGAAAGCTTCAGCCTGTCTGTACAAACTGGAAAAACAGACAATTGAATTAGCTGTTTTATCTAAAAAGATAATACAGCTCACAGAGGAATTTGAATTAAAGCATCTTAAAAAATAAATATTTCCAGTGTTTTAAACTTTTAACTAAGCCAAATGCAGTCAGCTTGTTCCATAAAAAGCAAAAAGAGAGGAAATGTTTAATTGTATTTTAAATTCGTTTTGGTACTATGAGAAAGACGGTATATTAATTAAGTTTAATAATATTTGATATGGAAAATTTAGAGGGTGAACACTTTGAAAATGATGACATTATATTAAAAAATTATGAAGATTTAGAAAGGGAAAAAGAACAAAAATTCGTAAATTTCATGATTGAAATTATGGTATCATTAACATTAAAAGAATTATATGAAGAGGGCGATTAGATATTTAAGGTTTAGCCAGTTGGGGCAAAGTAACGGCTCTATTGAAAGACAGGAATTATATACTGATCAATACCTGCAGTATAATAATATACAATTGGTAGATACCTTTATCGACAGGGGGAAAAGTGCCAAGACTTTTGATCGTCCGGATTTTATAAAACTGCAGACATTTATTGCGAAACATTATAAATCTGTAGATTATCTCCTTGTAGATCAGCTTGATCGTTTTAGCAGGGATGCGGGCGAGGCCATGAATATGGTAAAGCAGTTCCAAAAAAAATATGGTATTCAGATTATCAGCGTGACTGAAGGGATCGTTTTTGATTATGACACGCCGGGAAGCTTTTTCAGGGCAGGGTTACAATTACTGCTTGCTGAAGAGGATAATATCAATAGGAGTATAAAAGTGCGTGGCGGGCTTTATACTGCCCGTGCTAAAGAAGGTCGTTTCCTTACGAGAGAAAAACCTTTCGGCTACACCAAGGTTGGAGAAGGAAAACAGCGACATCTTGAAGTAAATGAAATAGAAGCTAAAGTGGTAAGAAATATTTATGATATGTTCCTACGTGATGTGCCATTATATAAAATCAAAGAAATCGCGTATGGAACAGGATTTGACAGGAAAGGCAATATGGCCATTGACCGCGTGCTGGCAAATCCTGTTTATGCAGGACTTGTCAGAGTTGAACCTTTCAAGGAACTTCCGGGAGGCCTTTTTCCTGCTATTCATGAACCGATAGTTGATAAGACAACATGGACAATGGTGCAATCAAAAATGAAAAAGGTGGATAAGGTAAAAGTAACTGTAGACGAGGAAATACCCCTGAGAGGCGTTGTAAAATGCCACTGCGGAACTCCTCTGACAGGTGCGCCTTCTCGTGGTAAATCTGGAAAATATTTTTACTATTATAAATGCAAGCATTCAAAGCATAACAACATAAGTGCTGTAAAAGCACATGAGCAGTTTTTAAATGCCTGCAACCTTATGAGTGTTCCTGAAAGGAAAATTAAGGAAATAAGGACTGGATCTTACGCATCAATTGAACAGGAAGTAAAAGCAAACAAGAAAAAAGTAGCAGACAAAAGGTATGAACTTGATGAAGTACAGCAGAGATTAAATAAGGTAGAAGAAAAATGGTTTAAAGATGAGATAAATAAAGACACTTACGAAAGATGGTATTCTACCTATAGTGATCATATCTTAACACTTACTGCATCAATAGAAAGATTCAGTACAAACCAAGGTAAAGCTTTTGAGGTTCTAGATAATAACTTGGATTTAATGAGTGATATCAGGCATGTATATACAAAATTAGATGTTTTGCAAAAACGTCAGTTTGTAAACATGGTGTTCGATGGCAACTTATACTACCAAGAGGGTATATATCGAACACCTACAATGATGGAGATATTTTCTCATAATGCTAGTAAAATGGAGGAAAAAGGATATCTTATATATCAAAAAAAAAGGGACAACCTTTCGGTTATCCCTCACAGTGGGCGATGAGGGGTTCGAACCCCCGACCCCCTCGGTGTAAACGAGGTGCTCTGAACCAGCTGAGCTAATCGCCCTATTTTATTAGGTTGCTATCATTTTGTGATTGCGAGTGCAAATATACAGCTAGATTTTGTATTTGCAAGTGTTTTTAGAAAAAAAATAAAATAATTCTACATAATTGTACTTACCTGCGTTGTGTGACACTTCTTGCGCATTGTAAATCTAATTTTGATCCTTTTAAGTTCAATGTTTTAAAACTGTTTTTACTTTCCATTTTGCTTGACTTAGGAAATATGCAAAAAAAAACTCCTTAATTTCTTAAGGAGTTTCTTGGTGGGCGATGAGGGGTTCGAACCCCCGACCCCCTCGGTGTAAACGAGGTGCTCTGAACCAGCTGAGCTAATCGCCCTATTTTACTAGGTAGCTATCATTTTGTGATTGCGAGTGCAAATGTACAGCTAGATTTTGTATTTGCAAGCATATTTTAGAAAAAAATGAAATACTTTTCGCAGATATTTTTTACTCAACTCTATTACAGCTTTTTAAAAGTTAGATAAAAATTACGTTTTAGTTAATTTTAGTTAAAAACAAGAGTACAACGGCCTAATTTATAATAATCTTTTGTAATCATTTGCTATAGTCATACATTTGCATATCTTAATTGTATACTCAAATGGCAAGATTTCAGGAAAATGATTTACCAAAGGCTAAATTAGACTCTAATTCACTTCAAAAAGCTTTCAGAATTTTTAAATACGGAAAAGGTCATAATGGAAATTTTTCCTTGGTTTGATCTTCTTATTATTAACCAGCGCCACTGCCCTCGCCTTTCCTAAATTAATGGGAATGCTAGTTGATTGCGTTACCAACAAAGACCTTAGCAGGGCTAACGAAATTGCTGTTGGATTAATGGTGATTCTTACGCTTCAGGCGATCTTCTCTTTTTTCAGAATCTCACTTTTTGTAAATTTCACAGAGAATTCATTATCTAATATTCGTTTTGCTTTATATGAAAATCTGGTAAAATTGCCAATGTCTTTTTATTCTCAAAAACGTGTTGGAGAGTTAAATAGTAGAATCAGTGCTGATATTTCGCAGCTACAAGACACCTTTACAACTACAATCGCTGAGTTTTTACGCCAGTTAATCCTGATTATTGGAGGTTTTGTTATTCTAGGAAATATAAGTCCAAAATTAACTTTAATGATGTTGGCCATTGTACCAATTGTTGCAGTTGCCGCTGTTATCTTTGGAAGATTTATTCGTAAATATGGAAAGAAGACTCAAGATAAAGTAGCTGAAAGCCAGGTAATCGTTGAAGAAACACTTCAGGGAATTAGCAACGTAAAGGCTTTTGCCAACGAATGGTACGAAATTCAACGTTATAGAAACAAAATCAAAGAAATTGTAAAAATTGCCATAAAAGGTGGTCAATACCGTGGTTACTTTGCTTCGTTTATCATTTTATGCCTTTTTGGATGTGTAGTTGCTGTTGTTTGGTACGGAATTACATTGACCATAAAAGGTGAAGTTGAAGGTGTTGGGGATTTAATTTCGTTTGTGCTTTATACAACCTTTATTGGTGCTTCTTTTGGAGGAATTGCCGAAATGTATGCCCAAATTCAAAAAGCAGTTGGAGCAACAGAACGTGTTTTTGAATTATTAGAAGAAACACCGGAAGCAATTAATGCAAACCCAAAAACATCTCCTATCGAGAAAATAAAAGGAATTGTTTCTTTTAAGAATGTTGCTTTTAGTTATCCTTCAAGAAAAGAAGTTCAGGTTTTAAAAGATGTAAATTTCTCTGCAGAATTTGGACAAAAAATAGCTATTGTTGGTCCAAGTGGCGCCGGAAAATCGACTATTTCGTCACTTTTATTACGTTTTTACGATATAACTTCAGGAGAAATTTTAGTTGACGGAAAAAATATCTACGACTATGATTTAGAAAATCTTCGTGGAAACATGAGTATTGTTCCTCAGGATGTTATTTTATTTGGAGGAACTATTAGAGAAAATATTGCATACGGAAAACCGGATGCTACAAACGAAGAAATTATGTTGGCTGCAAAACAAGCCAATGCTTTAAATTTTGTAGAAGGTTTCCCGGAGAAATTCGAAACTTTGGTTGGAGAACGTGGTGTCAAGTTATCAGGAGGTCAACGTCAGCGTATCGCGATCGCCAGAGCCTTGCTTAAAAATCCAAGTATTTTGATTTTAGACGAAGCAACATCATCTTTAGATAGTGAGAGTGAAAAATTAGTTCAGGAAGCATTAGAAGTTTTAATGGAAGGAAGAACAAGTATTATTATTGCACACCGTCTTTCAACCATTAGAAACGCTGATAAAATCTTAGTTTTAGATAACGGAATAATCACTGAAGAAGGAACACATCAGGAATTGATAAATCTTGAAAATGGTATTTATAAAAATTTAAGTAATCTCCAGTTTAGTAATTCTTAAAATTAAAATTCCAATTTTTAAAATTCCAAATTCCAATAAAAAAAAGCCTGAAATATCTAACTATTTCAGGCTTTTTTTGTCATAATCTATTACGATACTAAACCCGACAGGTTTTAAAAACCTGTCGGGTTTATTACATAAAAAAAGCCCCAATCTATAATTGGAGCTTTTATATGTAAACTGAAAAGTGAGACTGAAAACTATTTCCCTTTTCTTCTTTTGCGTTCAGCTTTAATCATAGATAATTCGCGGCTTGTTTGCCCTGCAACCGAAGTATTTTCTTCAGCACGACGAATTAAGTACGGCATAACATCTTTTACAGGACCAAATGGTAGATATTTAGCGACATTATAACCATTCTCAGCCAAGTTGTAACTAATATTATCACTCATTCCATACAATTGTCCAAACCAGATTTTATGATCATTTTTGGCAATTCCTTTTTCCTGCATCATTTCCATCAATTTATAAGAGCTCAATTCGTTGTGAGTTCCTGCAAAAATTGACATAATATCTAAATGCTCTAACATATACTGTACAGCAGCATCATAATTAATATCTGTAGCTTCTTTAGAAACACAAATTGGCGAAACATAATTTTTCTCTTCCGCTCTTTTGTTTTCTTTTTCCATGTAAGCACCACGAACTAATTTCATTCCAATAAAGAAACCTTCATTTTTGGCAACTTCATGCAATTTTTTCAAATAATCCAAACGATCCCAACGGTACATTTGCAAAGTATTAAAAACAATTGCTTTCTCTTTATTGTATTTGCGCATCATTTCGGTAACTAAACTATCAGCAGCATCCTGCATCCAGCTTTCTTCACCATCAATCAATAAGGCAACATCTTTTTTGTGTGCTTCACTGCAAACATGATCAAAACGAGCCACTACTCTATCCCACTCTGCTTGCTCATCTGGAGTTAACGTTTGTTTTTCTCCTAATTTTTCATACAATTCAAAACGACCAAAACCTGTTGGTTTGAAAACAGCAAACGGAATCGCTAAGCGTTCTTTTGCAAATTCCACAGTTTTTAATGTCATTTCTAAAGCCGCATCAAACTGAGCTTCTTCTTCTTTTCCTTCAACCGAATAATCTAATACAGACGAAACACCTTTTGTAAACATTTTGTCTACTACTGTAATACAATCGTCTTCGTTAATACCACCGCAAAAATGATCAAAAACCGTCGCACGAATTAATCCTTCTACAGGAAGATGTGCTTTGATAGCAAAATTAGTAACTGCTGTACCAATTCTAACCAAAGGTTCGCTGTCGATCATTTTAAAAAGAAAATAAGCCCTGTCAAGTTCAGTATCACTTTTTAGTGAAAATGCAACTTGAGTGTTATCGAATATTTTTTCCATTAAATATAGTTTTTATGCAAAGATATAGACTGTTTTGAATATTATTTACTAAAAGGCATCATATTTTTTAGTTTCGATAATTTGTCAATTAGTTTGCATATGTTAAAAAGTAGGATTTTACTTCTATTTTTGATTACTTTTGCCGAAAATTAAAATTTCATGGAAAATAACAATATAAATAATATAATAAATGAGGCAAAAAGAAAACACTCTTTTCCTAATTTTGTAGTTCTAGCTTTTATAATTTCACTTTTGGTAATTGATTTTCTGCCTTACTTTAAAAGCCTGGAAATTATTAATCCACAATTTCTATATTTATCATTATTAAATCTAATCATTGGAGTTTATTTTTATTTTAACTCTAATTTGATCTCCAGCACTATATTTCCAGTACTCAAACGAAGTTATGTCTCCAAACTATAATTTGGCTTTTATTTTACTTTGTGCACTATCCGTTTTTGCTGCCAAAAATCTTTCGCTGGTAGTTACAAAATTTACAGAAATCATAATTGTATTTTGTCTGTTTATAAACCTTTCAATTTTATTAAAAAATAAGCTTGATCTTCTTTATAAGATTGTATTCATAGTTTCAATCAGTGCTTTACTTCAATCATGGCAGCAACTTTGTTATTTTATAATTATCCCAAGACATGCTTCAATTATAGATTTGCTGGATGCAATGAAGGGAAATACAGGAAACATTAACATACTTGCAGCAAGTCTTACCATAAAAATCCCATTTCTATTTCTTGGTATAACACATTTTAAGAATTATAAAAAATGGCTTTTACTGATTAGCTTATTTTCAGTTGTTGCCGTAATTTTTTTAGCGGGAGCAAGAGCTGCTTTGGTTAATATATTTTTAATATTTACCGTTTATATAATTTCACTCTTAAGAGAATATTCTTTTACCAGATCAGTTCTTTCTAAGGTTTTATACTTACTAATTCCAATACTAATTGCTGTCTTATTTTCGAATTCAATTTTCAAAAAATCAAAAGATAAAGGGAGATATGTATCAATAGAAAATAGAGTAAGTCAAATTAATACCAAAGATGAATCTTCAAAAGCGAGGTTGGTGTTTTGGAATAATGCATTAAAAATGAGTCAAAAAGCCCCGTTTTTAGGAATAGGGCTGGGAAACTATCAAATTGAATCTATTCCTTATGAAAAAACAACTGCCAATGATTCTAACGTTTCATTACACACTCATAATGATTTCCTTGAAATTCTGGCTGAAACAGGAATTTTAAATGCCTTAATTTACTTCTGTCTTTTTATTGTTGTTTTAATTGTTAATGTAAAAAAGATATTAAAATCAACTAACAAGAAAAGACAAGCAATTGCAGCGCTTACTTTAATGTTACTTATTGTATACGGAATTGATTCATTCTTTAATTTTCCAATGTACAGGCCAACTATGCAAATATTTTTCAGCATGTTATTGGCATTAACCGTAATAAATAATTCTGAAAAACAGGAACAACAAAAGTCCAGTAACAAGACTTTATTCAAGATCGCGCTACCAATTTTGATTGTTATTTCAATACTAACAAGTTGTTCAGCATATATAATTTATAAAGCCTCAAATTTGGAATATTTGATCGCTACTGACGATATTAATGCAAATGAAAAAGGATTTCTTAATGGAGATGAAGTGGTAAAGAGAATGCCGCTGTATCCGAATGTTTTTCAAAGTTCAGAATCATTTTACGAATATGCCGGAATTTATTACGTACGTGAAAAACAATACAACAAAGCTTTAAAATGTTTTGCTAAAGCAAGCAAAATTAATGGTTATGCTGGTCGTATTGAGTTTTATAAACAAGTCATTTCTAAACACAAAGGAGATATAGATAGTGCCTATATTTATTCTAAACAATCTTTTTATCTGCGTCCAAGAAATTATGCAATATTTGAGTCTGCGATTAATTTAGCCATATTAAAAAGAGATACCTTAGAAATACTAAAAGAGCATAAATTATTTAATACATACAGACCAATGTCAGAAACCTGGGCTATAGCCGCTAAAGGGCTGCGATCTTCAGGATACAATGATAAAAACTTAATTGCTTTTGTTGATCAGGGATTAAAAGCTTTTCCTAAAGACAGCTCATTAACTGCAATGAAAAACAATCTATTAATAACTAATTATCTTGTTGGCGGGCAAGGATTTGAAACGAAGTCTGATTTAAATAAAGCGTTGGATTCGTATCAAAAAGTCTTAAAGATTGATTCAAAAAATATTTATGCATTACAAAATATTGGTTTCAATTATTTAAAACAAGGCCAGAATAAAAAAGCTATAAGCAGTTTATTAAATGCATTGGAACTTCCTGGCTTAAATGATGGCAAAACAGAATTCTTTTTGGGAGTTGCTTATTTAAAAGAAAGAGATAAAACGAACGCTTTGAAATATTTTAATATTTCAAAAAGCAAAAATTTCCCTTTAGCAAAAAACTTAATATCCAATTTGTACAATGAAAATTCTGCTACAGAAAAAGCTTTAGTTAAAAGAAAAAATGATCTTTTAATTGCAGATTACATTACTGAAGGTCAAAATTTTGAAGAACAAAAAAAGATGGATAAAGCGCTCGAATCCTATAAAAAAGCTTTAAAAATTGATTCTAAGAGCATTTATGCCTTTCAAAATATAGGTTTCTATTATTTAAAAGTGGGACAAAGCAAAAAGGCTATAAATTATTTATTGAATGCATTACAATATCCCGGCTTAAATGGTGGAAAAACAGAATATTTCCTGGCAATTTGCTATTTAAAAGAAGATGACAAAACTAATGCTTGCAAATATTTAATGATCTCAAAAGACAAAAAATATTCTTATGCAGAACAATTAATAGAAAAGATTTGCAAATAGTTTTTGCTCTGTTCTAAAAACATTAATTTGGAATGATTCATTTTAAAACAAATTAGAACAAAAGTTTGAATATTATTTAGCGAAAAATGCCTTATTTTGCGGTTTCAATTAACTACAGACATATGCAATCCATTCAAGCCAATAATTATCTCGTACATTTTAACCAAAATGCATACGAAGCTTTAAATAATCATTTAAAAGAAACTAAATACTCTAATTTGTTTATTATAGTTGATAATGAAACAAATGAATATTGTTTGCCAAAGTTTTTGCCTTTGCTTGAAACTGATTTAACAATAGAAATTATTGAATTTGAAGCCGGAGAAGCTAATAAAAATATCGAAACCTGTATCGAAATCTGGAATGTATTAACAGAACTTGGCGCAGATAGAAAATCACTTGTAATTAATCTTGGTGGCGGTGTTGTAACGGATCTGGGAGGATTTGTTGCTTCGACTTTTAAACGCGGAGTTGACTTCATAAACATTCCTACTACTCTATTGTCTATGGTTGACGCTTCTGTTGGAGGAAAAACCGGAGTAGATTTAGGAAATCTTAAAAATCAAATTGGTGTTATCAATGTTCCTCAAATGGTTTTAATTGATACTCAATACCTTGATACTCTACCGCAAAGCGAAATGCGCTCAGGATTAGCAGAAATGCTAAAACACGGCTTAATATATGATTCTGCTTACTGGAAACAATTTTTAGATTTAAAAGCTATTGATTTTGCTGATTTTGATGAGTTAATTTATCGTTCTGTCGAAATTAAGAATGAAATTGTAATACAGGACCCAACAGAAAAAAACATCCGTAAAGCTTTAAACTTTGGGCATACTTTAGGTCATGCTATCGAAAGCTACTTTTTGGAAAGCGAAACTAAGAAAACTTTATTACACGGAGAGGCAATTGCAATTGGAATGATTTTAGAAAGTTATATATCATTACACAAAGGTTTAATTACGGCCGAAGAATATGCTGAAATTAAAACTGCAATTAAGAGTATTTATGATGATGTAAAAGTGGAAGAAAATGACATCGATCCGATTCTTGAATTGCTTATTCACGACAAAAAAAATGAGTACGGTTTGATTCAATTTGCATTAATTGAAGGTATCGGTAAAATAAAAATTAACCAATCCGTTGAAAATAAATTAATTCTAGACGCATTTCAGGATTATAAATCTTAAACTTTTTTTAATAAAAAGCTTTGCTTTAGGTATATATTATTTTTTACATTTGCCACGATGAAAACAAACAATAAACAAAGACAGTTTAGTTCTTATAGAAACCGGCTCAATAGTTCCTTACTAAGGATGTTGAATCGTTTTTATAATAGTAAAAGTCCATTATGTTTTGATGTTTTCTTATGCTCGAAAGCAGAACATGAAAAACTGCCAATTGTATTTGCAAATATTAGAGTTTGAATTTTAGATTTAGAACAGTTTCCTAAATTAAAAATCACAATCTAAATATTTAAAAATAAATGAATACAAAATATTCTGATCTAATTAATCAAACTTACTACTTCCCACAAGAAGAATTCAAATTAAACAAAGACAACTTACAATTTCACAACATCGATTTGATGAAATTGGTTGAACAATACGGTACACCATTAAAATTTACTTATTTACCACAGATTTCTGAGAATATCAATAAGGCAAAAGCCTGGTTCAGAAAATCAATGGAAAAGAATAAATACGATGCAAAATATTATTACTGTTATTGTACAAAAAGTTCTCATTTTGAATACATAATGAATGAAGCTTTCAAGAATAACATTCATATAGAAACATCATCAGCATTTGATGTTAATATTGTGGAGAATTTGCTTGAAAATGGTAAAATCAACAAAAGTACTTATGTAATTTGTAATGGTTTTAAAAGAGACGAATATATCAGTAATATTGGTCGATTAATCAATAGCGGACATAAAAATACTATTCCGATTATTGATAACTACGAAGAACTAGATTTGTTACAGGCTGAAATTAAAGGGAAATTCAAGATTGGAATTCGTATTGCAGCTGAAGAAGAACCTAAATTTGAGTTTTATACTTCAAGATTAGGAATTGGGTACAAAAACATAGTTTCTTTCTATAAAAAACAAATTCAGGAAAATGATAGATTAGAGCTGAAAATGCTTCACTTTTTCATTAATACCGGAATAAATGATACATCATATTACTGGAATGAGTTAGTAAAATGTATTAAAGTATACATTGCACTTAAAAAGGAATGCCCTACTCTTGATGGTTTGAACATTGGAGGTGGTTTCCCGATTAAAAACTCACTTGCGTTTGAATATGATTACCAATATATGATTGATGAAATTATCAATCAGATTAAAATTGCATGCGATGAAGCCGAAGTTGATGTTCCAAACATTTTTACAGAATTTGGATCATTTACAGTAGGTGAAAGTGGTGGCGCAATCTATCAGATTTTGTATCAAAAACAACAAAATGATAGAGAAAAATGGAACATGATTGACTCATCATTCATTACCACTTTGCCAGATACTTGGGCAATAAATAAACGTTTTATTATGCTGGCGGTGAACCGTTGGAATGATACTTATGAACGGGTTTTATTAGGAGGATTGACTTGTGATAGTGACGATTATTACAATTCAGAACAAAATATGAACGCCATTTATTTGCCTAAATACAGCAAAGAAAAGCCATTGTACATCGGTTTCTTTAATACTGGTGCGTATCAGGAAACAATTGGAGGTTATGGAGGTCTACACCACTGTTTGATTCCGCAGCCAAAGCATATCTTAATAGATCGTGATGAAAATGGAATTTTGGCCACTGAAGTTTTCTCAGAACAACAAACTTCTGACGATGTATTGAAGATTCTTGGATACACAAAAAAAATGTAAAAAAAACTGCAAATTGAAAATTTAGTATCCTAAAAATTATTAATTTGCATAACACCTTAAAAGGTTAAAACTTTTAATTCAAAAAAAAAAAAAAAAAATGAAAGGACCAATCAGTCAGTTTATTGAAAAACATTATTTACACTTTAACTCTGCTTCTTTAGTTGATGCTGCAAAAGCATACGAACAGCAATTAGCAAATGGTGCTAAAATGATGGTAAGTATGGCTGGCGCTATGAGTACAGCAGAAATTGGTAAAATTTTTGCCGAAATAATTAGACAAGATAAAGTACAAATTATTTCATGTACTGGAGCCAATCTAGAAGAAGATATCATGAATTTAGTAGCACACTCTCACTACGAAAGAGTGCCAAACTATCGTGATTTAACACCAGAAGACGAATGGGCATTGTTGGAAAGAGGATTAAATCGTGTTACTGACACTTGTATTCCTGAGCATGAAGCATTCCGTCGTTTACAAAAACACATTTACAAAATCTGGAAAGATGCTGATGACAAAGGTGAGCGTTATTTCCCTCATGAATTCATGTATAAAATGCTATTATCCGGCGTTTTAGAAGAATATTATGAAATAGATTTAAAAGATAGCTGGATGTATGCAGCTGCAGAGAAAAATTTACCTATTATTGTTCCGGGATGGGAAGATAGTACAATGGGAAATATCTTTGCTTCATACGTAATTAAAGGTGATTTGAAAGCCTCTACAATGAAATCAGGAATTGAATACATGACATTCCTTGCAGATTGGTATCCAAAAAACAGCACTAACGGAATTGGATTCTTCCAAATTGGTGGTGGTATTGCAGGAGATTTTCCTATTTGTGTGGTACCAATGTTGTATCAGGATATGGAAATGCATGATATTCCGTTTTGGAGTTATTTCTGCCAGATTTCAGATTCGACAACCAGTTATGGTTCGTATTCAGGAGCAGTTCCAAACGAGAAAATCACTTGGGGTAAATTAGATATTAAAACCCCTAAATTTATTATTGAGTCGGATGCTACAATTGTTGCACCGTTAATTTTTGCTTATTTATTAGATTTATAGGATATTTATGAAAAGAGTTATAGTAGACTACGCTAAACTTACCAACGAAATTTTAAACCTTTTAGTAGAAAAATTTCCTGATGGTTACGATGATTCGGATGTTATCCGTTTTAGAAATGCTAAAAACGAATTAGTCGAAGCTGTTGAAGTTCGTACTGAAGACACTATTTATTTGGTAAAAATTAGTACTAAACTTGCTGACAGAATCGAAAATTATGATGAAGATGATGATATCGACGTTGATGTTGATACAATCGAACCTGTAAAAGGTCTTGATCTTGATGATGATATTGATGACAGCGATGATGACGACGATGTGATAGACAAACCAGATACTGATGGCGGAGATGATGATGACGATGATGACAAAGATCCGGATGATATTGCTGACGAAGATGATGATGAAGACGAAGATTAATTATATCTTTTAAAATATAAACTAAAGGAACTCTACTAGAGTTCCTTTTTTTATTAGATCTGTAAAATGATTTAAATATTTGATTTTAAATTTATAAGAAAAATAGTATATTTAATGTTTTTACAACATTTAGAAATAACAATGAAAATATCTGCCAAATGAGTTCAGAATTACTACACGCCAAATTAAAAGAAAATTTTGGGTTTGAAAAATTCAGGCCAAATCAGGAAACGATCATAAATACAATTCTTTCTGGTCAGGATACTTTGGCTATTATGCCAACCGGTGGAGGAAAATCGATTTGTTTTCAATTGCCAGCTTTGGTTTTGCCAGGAATTACGATTGTTATTTCGCCATTAATAGCCTTGATGAAGGATCAGGTTGATAGCTTGAAAACCAATGGAATCAATGCCTGTTATATAAACAGCAGCCAATCTAGTGAAGAACAGCAATTTTATATCGATAATTTAAAATCGAACAATTTCAAACTTGTTTATATAGCTCCGGAAAGTTTATCTTATTTAGATGTTGTTTTTAATGAATTGACAATCAGTTTAATTGCTATTGATGAAGCGCATTGTATTTCATCGTGGGGACATGATTTTCGTCCGGCATATACAAATTTAGGATATCTTAAAAACCGCTTCCCTTCTACTCCAATTCTGGCTTTGACTGCAACTGCTGATAAAGCAACGCGTACAGATATCACAAAACAGTTAAATCTAAAAAATCCTAAGACATTTGTAGCTTCTTTTGATAGAAAAAATTTAAGTTTAGAAGTTCGTCCTGCATTAGACCGTGTAAAACAAATTATTGATTTCGTTGAAAAGAAACCAAACGAATCCGGAATTATCTATTGCTTAAGCCGAAAAACTACTGAAGAACTTTCTGGAAAATTACAAAAAAACGGAATTAAAGCAAAAGCATATCATGCAGGTTTAGACAATAAACTTCGTGCAAAAACGCAAGATGAATTCATAAACGATGATTGTCAGGTAGTTTGCGCTACAATTGCTTTCGGAATGGGAATTGATAAATCAAATGTTCGCTGGGTGATTCATTATAATTTACCTAAAAACATAGAAGGTTATTATCAGGAAATTGGTCGTGCCGGTCGTGACGGATTACCTGCCGAAACTGTTTTATTTGAAAGTTATGCTGATGTAATCCAACTTCAGAAATTTGCTTCGGAAGGATTAAACTCAGATGTGCAGCTGGCAAAATTAGAACGAATGAAACAATATGCTGATGCTTTAAGTTGTCGCAGAAAAATTTTACTTTCTTATTTTGGCGAACTAGTTAAAGAGAATTGCGGAAACTGTGATATTTGCAAAAATCCTCCAACTTTTTTCGATGGTACGATTCTCGCGCAAAAAGCATTGTCTGCAATTAGCCGTTTACAAGAATCTGAGCCTTTGGCTGTAATTGTAGATTTTTTAAGAGGCTCGAGAAACGCATATATCTACGAAAAAAATTATCAAAGCTTAAAAACGTACGGAATTGGCGTTGACATTTCGTGGTACGATTGGAATCAATATTTAATTCAGTTAATAAATTTAGGATATTGTGAAATTGCCTTTCATCAGCACAATAAAATTTTGCTAACTCCTTTTGCTAAAAAAGTTTTATTTGAAGGAGAAAAAGTAAAACTGAATACTGTTGTTAAAAAAGTAATTGATAAAACCGAAGTAAAAGAAACAAAAACGAAAGCAGCTAAAAATTCTCTTTTTGAAATACTTCGAAAATTACGTCATGAGATTGCTAAGGACGAAGAAGTTCCTGCTTACGTAATTTTTAGTGACGCAGCGTTAAGACAAATGGAAAGCTTAAAGCCAATGAATGATGAAGAATTTCTTGCTATTGATGGTGTTGGTAAAGCTAAACTTGAAAAATATGGTTCAGAATTTATAGATGCTATTACTTATTACGAGAAAGTAAAAAAAGCAAATACTACTAAAGTTAAAAAAGAGGGTAATACTTATAAAACAACTTTAGAACTTTTTAAAAATGGTCATAGTGTTGAAGAAATTGCCGGAAAACGAAATTTGGGACAAACAACCATAATTTCGCATTTAGCGAAATTATATGTAGATGGCGAGGATATCGATTTAAGCCAATTTGTTAGTGATGTCGAAGTTAAGCAATTGCATAAAGCTCAAGTGGAACTAGAATATCCTACAGCATTAAGACCTTATTATGATCATTTTGAAGAAAAATTATCTTATGATAAAATTCGCGTTGGGCTCGCTATTGTTGAGAGAAATAAATAATTAAAACACAAGTCAAGTCCTTGCGAGGAACGAAGCAATCTCACGTAGCATGTCTGTTTCAATGCTCGCAAAGTTTGCTTTTCCTCGCAAGGACAAACTGTGAGTAGAAATTCTATAAAACAAAAAATCCTGTGAAGTAAATTTCACAGGATTTTTTGTTTTATACTTAATAGAAAACTATAAATATCTTTCTTCAAAAACTTTTTGATGATGCTTTTGGTGACCAATAATCACAAAACCTAACGCACGCACAGAAATTTGATTGTTAGAAGCTGTACCAATTCTTTTCAGTTGTTCTTCGGATAAACTTTTGAAAAATAATAAATTAGAATGTCTTAATGCTGACAATTCAGTCAATAAACTTTGTATACTTCTACTTCCTGAATCTGTACTATTTGCATAATCATCCTCTTCAAAACTTGGCAAAGGCGTTTTATCATTTCTCGAAAATCGCAATGCGCGATAAGCAAAAATACGTTCGCAATCCATAATATGCTGGATAATATCTTTAATGGTCCATTTTCCTTCTGCGTAACGATAATCAAACTTATCCATTGGGATATTTTGAACAAACTTTATAAAATCATGTAAAGAGATTTCTAACTCTTCAAATAAATTTACATTTCCGGCTTCTTTAATGTAGTTTGAAAATCCTCCTGAATATTCATTTTCTGTTAATTGATCTGCATTCATTTTTACAATTTTTAATATTATAAGTTTTTATTATGCCGAGTTTCTACTAGCATTAGTGTTTCCGAAAAGTGATCTTGTTACGATTTTCTCGTATACTTTAATCAGGTCTTCGTTAGTACTGTTTTCTTTATTTAATTCGTTAATTCTTAACAAAGCATATTGTTGTATTGTCAAGAGTGGCAACACAATACGCTCTCTTACTTGAATAGATGCTATACCATCAGGATAATTTTCCATAAGGGTTTTATGATCTGCAATTTTAAGCAAAAGACGTTTTGTTTCTAAGAATTCATCATAAATAATTTGCCAAAATTCGCCAAACTCAGGATCTTTTTTCATGTACGCTGTAAGCGGGAAAAATGATTTTGCCAATGACATCATACTGTTTTCAAGCAAGGTTTTAAAGAACAACGAATTGTGATACAAATTGTGTACTTTATCCCATTGACCACTTTCTTCAAAATATTTTAAAGCTGATCCTACTCCAAAGAAACCTGGTACATTTTGTTTCAACTGACTCCAGGAACCTACAAAAGGAATTGCTCTTAAATCTGCAAAGTCCAATTGTTCAGATTTACTTCTTTTTGACGGACGGCTTCCAATATTTGTTTTAGAATAATACTTCAACGTACTCATCTTTTCTAAATAAGGGATAAATTTTGGGTGATTTTTGAAACTCAAATATTTATCATATCCTAAACCGGCTAATTGTGTTAAAATTGCAGTTTCTTCAGCAGACAATTCGTTTTGAGCTTTGCTGAAAACCTGATTTGTAACACCGGCGCTCAATAAATTCTCAATATTATAACGACAAGAATCAAGAGTTCCAAAATTAGAACTAATTGTTTGTCCTTGTACTGTAATTTGAATTTCGTTATTTTCTATTTTTGGTCCTAAAGAGGCATAAAACTTGTGTGTCTTTCCACCGCCACGAGCCGGAGGTCCGCCACGGCCGTCAAAGAAAATAACTTTAATTCCGTATTTTCTGGAGATTTCTGTCAAGGCAACCTTTGCCTGATAAATACTCCAGTTTGCCATTAAATAACCACCATCTTTAGTTCCGTCAGAGAAACCAAGCATAATAGTTTGTTTGTTTCCTCTAGCTTGCAAATGCTTAGAATACTCTGGATTAGTATACAATTGCTCCATGATTTCATGAGCGTTTTGTAAATCATCAACTGATTCAAATAGCGGAATAATGTCTACACTTGGATTTTCCCAATCATTCAAACGAATCATTGCAAAAGTTTCCATTACATTGAGAGCACTTTCATTATTACTGATAATATAACGATTTGCACCAAACTCACCGTTAGCTTTCTGAATTGCTTTAATAGCTTGTACAGATTCTAAAGTCGATTTTGTAATTTCATCATTAAAATCATTCGGATTTAATTCTCCTTTAACTTTTGATAAAACGGTTATTTTTTCAGATTCAGATAATTCAAAATAATTCTCAGGGAACATTTCCGAACCGGAATTCAGATAATGATTAACTACATCTTTGAATACTGCCTCATGAATTTTACTATTTTGACGAATATCTAAAGTTGCAAAATGAAAACCAAATAGATTAATTTTTACCAGAAAAGCTTCCAATTCATCTAAGTATAATGATTGGTGTTTCTCAATAATAATGCTTCGTATTTTGTTTAATTGCGACAATAATTCTTCTAAAGTGATGTAAATTTCCCCTTTAGAATAAAAAACAGAACGATAAAGTTTATGTTCAAGTTCTGCTACCAAAGTATCTACTCCTGAGAAAGTTAACTTACGTTTAAGATTTCTCATTTCGATATAATAGCACTTTAAAATAGAAGTACGCAAACGTTCTGCTACTTTTAAAGTGATCTCAGTGGTAACAAAAGGATTTCCGTCACGATCTCCTCCCGGCCAGAATCCAAGTTTGATTAATTGATTTTGAATAGCTTTTCCGTGATGGATATTTTTCTGTAAATAATGAACAATTTCTCCGGAAGTGGCATAAAAAACATTTTCTAAATACCAAATCAAAGAAACCGCTTCGTCATAAGGATTTGGTTTTTCGTTCTGGATAAAAGGCGTTTTACCTAATTGTGCTAATAATTGTTTGATTTTTAGTAAGTCATTCAAACGAATAGCTTCGGTCAAATCATTTATAATCCCTAAAACAGGTCCAGGATAAAATTGTGTTGGATGCGCTGTTAGAACAGTTCTAACATTAAAATTTTCAAGAAATTCTATTAATTCCTCATCTTTTTCCTTTGCATCTGATTTTTCTTTAATATCACGCAAAGATCCACGGCCTTCCATATTGTTAACAACCGGAAAAGCTGCATCTTCAATAGCGTCAAATAAAACGATTTGGCGTTCTATATACTGAATAAATCGAAACATTAAGTCGATTTTTTCAGTCTCTGAAGCATTGTTTAGGTATTTATTAGAAAAGAAATCAAAGATTTCCTTTGGAGTTTCCTGTTTTTTAAAGCCTGTTTCGCAAGTTTCTGTAAATAAAGGAAGTAAAACTCCCGTATTATCAATAGAATCAAATGGTAATGTTATAAAAACACTATTATAAATGTAGTATTTAGAGAGAACATCTTGATTAAAGCGTTCAATTTTGGGTAACGTGTACATAATTGTGTTGTAGTTGGTTGGTTAATTAGTCATAAAAAAACCCCAAGAATAAACTTGAGGTTATATTTAAATATAGCATTCAAGAAAATATTACATATTTTTAAAAATAGTATGCATCAAACGCTTCTTATCGTTTATACTTTCTTCTAATGAAATCATTGTTTCAGTTCTGTAAACACCTTCAATATCGTCAATCATAAAGATAACTTCTTTTGCGTGCTTAGTATCTTTTGCTCTAATTTTGCAAAAAATATTGAATTTCCCTGTAGTTACAGATGCTACTGTAACGAAAGGAATTTGATTGATGCGCTCTAATACAAATTTAGTTTGAGATGTATTATTAAGAAATACCCCAACATAAGCAATAAATGAGTACCCTAATTTGTCATAATCTAAGGCCAATGAAGAGCCCATTATTATCCCTGCGTCTTCCATTTTTTTTACTCTGACATGTACTGTTCCAGCAGAAATCAATAGTTTTTTTGCAATGTCAGTAAACGGAACTCTCGTATTGTCTATTAACATATCTAAAATCTGGTGATCTACTTCATCTAAACGAAATTTACTCATAATTCTTTAATTAATATTACTAATTGCTATTACAAAGTATAAAAATATATATAAAAAACAACAAATTCACATAAAAATTAACTTTTTATCAATCCGTTAACAAATTTAACATTTTTATCTAAACAAAAATCTGCTTTTTGATTCATTTTCGGAAAATTTGTAATGTCATCTGAATAAAGTGCTCCTTTTGCATCGTATTCATAATGTCCAAAATAATTTTCCAACTCGCCTACTTCAACTATGTAAGCGTTAAAGTGAATCTTATTTTCAATCAATTCTTCTTTGTATTGTGCGACAAAATTCGTAATAATTTCGATACCATCATAATTTATTTTGACATTTTTATACATAAAATCATAAAAAACGACTTTATTTTGTGAAATATTCAAATAATCATGAATTCTATTAGCAACTAAATCGTTTTCGCCAATCAGTTTAAAACTCGTAATAAGAGCAAAAAACAAGAACTTTCGGGTAATCTCTCTTTCATAATCATTAGGGAAATGACCACCTTCAAACAAGATTGTAGGAACTCCTAAAAACTGAAAAGTGTCTCCTATACAATTGATATTGAACGAATCATCAAATCGACCTACCTGACCGGGAATGTATTTTTGTAAAGTATCATTGATTCCTGCGATCACATTTATAGCCTTTAATCTGTTGTCATTGATCTCTCTTTCTTCGTTATAAGAAGGAGCTAAAAATGAAACTGTAGCTGGTTTTCCTGTTTCTCCTGCACCAAAAATAGTTCGCTGATCATGGAGGTTAAAACAGTAATGAGGCTTAAAAGTTTCGAATACTTCTCTTAAAACCTTGCTTTCCGGCTGAGTCAGGTTCTGAGAATCGCGATTTAAATCAATTTTATTAGCATTTTCGCGTGTATAAAGCCTCGCGCCATCAGGATTTAATATTGGAATATTGTAAAACGTAAATGTTTTAAGCATTTTCTCTGCAAATTCTGATCCGCTGTTTAATACATTAATAAAATCAAATAGCGCTTTTGTAGTGGTACTTTCGTTTCCGTGCATTTGAGACCAAAGATAAATACGTGTTTCTCCGGTACCAATTTCATAACTATATATAGGTTCGCCTAAAACTGATGTACCAATAATTTTGACTTGATTGTTCGTATTTAATTTATCTAATAAAGGTTGAATGTGGTCTAAAGTTAAGTAACGACCTTCTATGGATTCTTCTTTGTATTGGTTAAATAGTTCTTCTAAATTCATTGTCTTTCGATTAGTTTACAAAAGTAAACATCTTTATTTTTACAATTGTAAACAATTAAAAATAGCAATAATTTAGAAATGTAAACACTGATTCAGTACTTTATTGATGTCTTGATCGTGTTATAGTTAACAAATGTTATTACTTTAAATAAAAATAATTATATTATTGTTTTTCAGATAATTATATTGTATTATTTGAAGTTATTATTCTCTAGTTAATCAATAATAAATCTAATTTACAACTGTAAAATATGTTATATGATCCCTTTTAATTACATTTGTAAACACGTTATTTAATTTAAATAATTTACAATGGTAAACATCGATGATTTTGTAAAAAGACTGGAAATTCTATTGGATTATTATGGCTTGAATGCTTCTTCTTTTGCAGATAGAATTGGCGTACAACGATCCAGTATGTCTCACCTACTTTCGGGCAGAAACAAACCTAGCTTAGATTTTGTACTTAAAATTTTAGATGTTTTTCCTGATGTAGACCTCTATTGGATTTTAAACGGAAAAGGAAATTTTCCTAAAAACGAAGAAGGAAATAGTAATGTGAAAAATTACGAAACTTTGGAAATTGAAAAACCGAACGCTCCTACTTCGTCAAATGAAAGTTTTGTTGCAGGTGATTTGTTTTCTCAAATAAACTATAAGGAAGAAGAAAAACCTCAAACAAGATATTCGCCGGAAGTAAAAAATCAAAATTTGATTTCAGAAGAAAGCGAAATTGAGAAAATAGTTATTTTTTATAAAAATGGGACATTTAAGGCCTATGTCCCATAATTTATAAAAATCGTGTATTTGAAATTTTTTTAAAATATTTTTGATTTAAGCGATTCTCATGCAATCAAAAAAATATCGGAAATTTAGAGTTGAAATCCGTTTTCAGGAATTTTACCTATAACTCCATCGTAATGCTTTTTTAAAACTTGCAAGTCGGCTTCATAATCACCGGTCGGAAAAAATGGTTTACCTAAATTAACTTCCTTTTTGCCCCAATCAAATGCAACCGGAACAATTGGCACATTTGCTTTGAGTGCTATATAATAAAATCCGCTTCTTATTTCTTTTACTTTTTTGCGAGTTCCTTCCGGAGCAACTGCTAATCTAAAAATTTCTTTGCGGTCGAAAATCGAAGCAATAGAATCTACTTTATTTAATCCGCCCGAACGATCCAGCGGCTCGCCTCCTGCACTTCTAAAATAATATCCAAAAGGAAACTTAAACAATTCTTTCTTTCCAACCCAGTTCATTTGCAATCCGGAGATTCCGCGGGTAAAAATCCCTACATAAAAATCATGATTACTTGTATGCGGCATTACCATTAGTACACATTTTTTCACTTCAGCATTTTCAATTCCAACTATTCTCCATCCCATTAGCTTTAGAAAGATGAACTTGTACAATTGTTTTTTCATTAAAATTTATTTTTGTGCAAAATAAAAGATTTAAAGTGGTAATTTTGAGTAAAAGCATATAAAATGATTCAAAAGTTATTCAGTTATTTAATTCCAATTAAAATATTCAAAAAAAAATCAGCCCGAAGTAAAACAATAGAAGTTACCTGGGCAAATGGTGAGTTAGTTTTAGATTCTGAAAATACCAATTACTCCTACGGAAGTTTGCAGCGTATATTAAGGTACGGACTTAGAAACATTGGATATAATGCAATTCTTGAAATGGATCATGTTTTATTACTGGGTGTTGCCGGAGGAAGCGTAATAAAAACATTAGTTGATGAAATTGAATATAAAGGTAAAATTACAGGAGTTGAGATTGACTCAGATATGATTCAGATTGCAAATGAGTATTTTAACCTTAATCAGATAAAACAGTTGGACGTTATTATTGATGATGCTTTTGAGTTTGTTTTAAAAACAAAAGAAAAGTATGATTTGATAATCATCGATATTTTTGAGGACATTCATATGCCTAACTTTTTGTTTGAGAAATTTTTTAGCGAGCGTGTTTGTTCGCTTTTAAAGGATCAGGGATTTGTTTTATTCAATACCATGATTTTGGATGAAGCCCATAATGTTCGAAACAGAAAATACATTGCCGAAATTAACCCCAAGTTATTTACTTCAAAAATGCTGCCCCGCGTAGAAGTTCATAACGAACTAATAATTATTGAAAAAGTCGCCTAAATTTAAAACTTTATGAAACCTCTTGCCTCTATTTTAAAAGCCTTACCACCTACAAAAGTAATTGACTCAAGTATTGATTTTTCTAAATACATCCCACTGGATTTATCTGTTACCAATCAAGAGTTAGTAGAATACAAGCCTGAAAATGCTGTTGAATTCCAGAATTTTATTTCAAATTATCTGGAAAAAAATAACGCCGAAGTCGCTTATGGAGGCTATATCGAAGGGCGGACTTTATACCAGCGAAGCACAATTTTTAAAAACGATTCTATTCCGGAACGTAACATACATATTGGTCTGGATTTATGGACAAAAGCAAATACTCCAGTATTGGCTCCGCTTGACGGAAAAGTACATAGTTTTAAAAACAACATTGGTTTGGGCGATTATGGCCCGACTATTATTTTGGAACATGAAGTTGAAAATGAAAAATTTTATACTTTATACGGACATTTATCGTTAGAAAGTATAGAGAATCTTACCGTTGGGACGTTATTTCGAAAAGGCGAAAAAATTGCTACTTTAGGAAATTCAGACGTTAACGGAGATTATGCACCTCATGTACACTTTCAAATTATACAAAATATTGAAGACTATTGGGGCGATTATCCCGGAGTTTGCAACACAAATGACCTTAACTTTTATATAGAAAACTGTCCCGACCCTAACTTATTATTAAAAATAACTTAAATAGTTATGAAGAAAGCAGGATTGATTATATGTTTGTTGTTATTAATTGGATGTAAATCTAAAACCATTACCAGAGATACAGAAGATTTAAAAGTAAAGAAAGTTTCCAATACCGAAATTAATGCGAATCAGCAAAAAAAAGCATACGAATTAGGTAAAAGAGTTTTAGAAACTTGCAATACATCAAAGTTTAAACCTTTTAATGAAACTGAAGTAACGAAGTCGGTTATGGAAAACACGACCGAAGAACGATTGACTAAAACCTGTTTGAGATTTAGACAATATTACGGAAGTTTTATTGATTTGAAATTAGATGGTGTTTACAAAACCAAACACGAAGTTATTTATCGCTATCATGCTTTATACAGTAAAAAAGTAGCCAATAAAGAGTTGCGTATTTTTGTAAACGAAGAAAATCTAATTTCGGCAATAAAATCAATGGATTGGGATGAAAAATTTGATTCAAAAATAATAAATCAATAAACTAAAACTATGAATTTACGATTACCGCTATTTGTATTATTGCTAATTTCGACTTTTGCCAATGCTCAGAATACTATGAGCATAAAAGATTCAAAACCTTTTCCGGCAACTCAAAATTATACTTTCATTTGTGAAAAATATGCCTTTACAGGCGAAACAAATGTTCAGGTTGCAAAAACAGATAAAGGCGGAATCTTAAAATTAACCGTCGCAACAGCTAATGACAAAGCTAGAATTGCCGGCGGCGTATATGTAGATTTGGCTAATGGTGATGTAATTCCGTGTGTAGATAAAAATGTTAAAGAATCTGCTGATGGTAAAACTTCAGCCTATTATTACTTTACACCTGCTGAATTTGCCAAGCTTAAAAAAACCGACATTTATGCCATTCGATTTATTATTTCGGGAGGTACAAACACCTTTGGAAATCAAACCGGATATTTTACAGCAATCAACAAAATGAACTATTTTTCTACTGCATATGATAAGTCAAAAAAGTCTTATGACACTGCAAAAGAAATTAGTGTTTTGCAATAAGAGGTTTGTTAAAATAAATCTTATATTTATATCCTAATTTTTTTCCTATGAACGCCAACGAAGCTTTAATTACAAAATTCTACACTGCTTTTGCAAATGCCGATGCTAAAACAATGTGCGAATGCTATCATCCAAAAATTCACTTTATCGATCCGGCTTTTGGTTTATTAAAAGAAGGAGAAGTATCTAAAATGTGGGAAATGCTACTTCTAAAAAGCAAAGGCAACATTAAAATTGAGTTTTCAAATGTTAAAGCTGATGACTCTTTGGGTTCAGCAAACTGGGTTGCTACCTATAATTTTAGCAAAACAAACCGAAAAGTAATTAATAAAATCGCTGCTCAATTTTCGTTTCAAGATGGTCTAATTATCAAACATATAGATGATTTTGATGTTTGGAAATGGTCAAAACAAGCTTTTGGTCCAATCGGATATTTATTAGGCTGGACAGGTTTCTTCCAAAACAAAATTCAGAAACAAGCCTTATCATCTCTTAAAAAGTTTCAGGAATCTAGATAATTAAAAGCAGAAAAATCAATTTTTTCAAAACCTAAAGTCCCGCTATCCGCTTCAATCTTTTGTGTCCGCCGCAGCAGACACAAAAGGACTTCCACTTCTATCGGGGCTAAATCAGAAATATAGTATTCCATAAAAACAGTAAACCCGACAGGCTTTTAAAATCTGTCGGGTTTACTGTTTTATGAGATATACAGTTAATTTTCAAAATTTAAAATCCTTGATAAATGAACTGGGTAATTTTCAAGATTTTTTTCTATTGTTCCATTTTTATAAATATCAAAGCAATTATAATCAGGTAGAATATCGAACCCACAAAAACGATAACTACTGGAGATATTCAAAAATAAATCAGAAGTCGTTTTTCCTTGCATAAATTGTTGAGATGGATTCCCAAAAGCCTCTTGTGGAGCATTCCAGGTTGCAGAAATCATAAACTTTTTCCCTTGTAATTTTCCGCCACTTCCATATTGTCTTGTTAAGTCTTCACGTGTTCTTCCATCTCCCGAAAGAAACTTTTGGCTGTGTAATCCACTATTAAAAATTTCATCGATATATTTTTTATAGATCCAGGGAGCTCCAAACCAGTTTACGGGTGTCTGCAGAATTACGATATCAGCATCTAAATGTTTTTGAACTTCTTCATCAGCATTATAGTTTTCTTCAATTTTCGTTTCTAAAACTTCGTAATTATTAGATTTGAAAAACTGTTTTGCAATTTCAATAAATGAGTTGTTTAATTTACCTTCTGTCCAGTTTGGATAGGCTAAATGCGCGTTTATTAGCAGTACTTTTTTTGAATTTTTCATTGTATATTTTTTACTCGACAAAAGTAAAAAGAGAACATCGGGCAGGAAGAGATAAACTACCGATAAAAAAGAGACAAATTACTGATAACAAAAAAAACGCCACAAAAGCGTTTTGAAAATAGTATTAATTTTTATTATCTATTTGTTTTCGATATTCTCTGGGAGTTAAGTTTACCTGCTTTTTAAAAAATTTAGAAAAATAATTTGGGTACTCAAAACCCAATTCATAAGCAACTTCATTATTGTTCATTGAAGTATTTTTTTCTAATAATTCCTTTGCTTTTTTTATTACAAACTCATGAATATTTTCAAGAGCAGATTTATTTGTAAAATGTTTAATTATATCTCCCAAATAATTTGGAGTCAAACCCAGTTGATCGGCAAAATACTGAACATTTGGGAGTTGATTAGCAGGCTGATTATAATAATCATTTAAACTTTGCTGAAAATCGGTTACAATACGATTGTATTGTTTTGGATTTGTAGAAAATTGTCTGTTATAAAAAGCTTCAATTACAGAAATCAACACATTGGCATAGGAAAGTAAAACTTTGAAATTTTGTTTTTCACTTTCGTAATATTTATACATTAGGCTAAAAAGTGTGCTTATTTCCTGTACTTCATTTTGGGTTAAATACAAAGCTTCATGTTGTCCGTAATCAAGATATGTTTTAAATAAAAACCTGTTTTCTTCTATTATCTTTTTAGAAAGCTGTACATACATTCCCGTATAATTCGGTTCAACATTCCATCCGTTTACCATATCAGGACTACTGAAAAAAATAGCCGTTATTGGTTTTGGGATTGGCAACGATTTATCTGTATAACCAATTTTTATAGAAATGCGATAGAAATCAGCCTTTACGGGCTCAGATTGTGAGCGCATATTTATAGAATCATAATAACCAATATCGATATTATTATCGATTGGTTTTTTTAATCCAACATATTCGTTAAACGATTCAAAATCCTTAAAGATTATCATTATACTAGTTTTAACAAAGATTAGAAAAAAATAAGAAATAACAAACTTAGTATTCTTTGCAAAAGACTTTGTGGTTAATTTCAAAAACCAACAAACCCGACAGGTTTTAAAAACCTGTCGGGTTTACTTTGCGTTCTTAAAAAGACAATCTAAAAACAAAAACTTTATGTTCTTAGCGTAAAACTTAGCGAACTTTGCGGTTAAGAAAAAAATTAAGATTTAAACCAGCTCTCAACTAATTCATCTTCAAACGAATTAGCATTTTTATGAATAAACTCGTTTGTGTTTTTATTATAAGTATAATCTAAAGCCCAAGATTGATGATTTTTAGCTAAATCTTTGATACTCTCACAAACAAAAGCAATTTCTTTGTCAGTAGTCGTTGGATGAATTGACATTCTAATCCATCCCGGTTTTTTGATTAAATCACCAATCGTAATTTCATTAACCAATTTATTAGAAGTTTCCTGATCTACGTGTAGTAAAAAATGTCCGTAAGTTCCGGCGCAGCTGCATCCTCCCCTAGTTTGAATTCCAAATTTATCATTTAATAATTTCACGCCCAGATTAAAATGAAGATCTTCAATAAAGAAAGAAATCACACCTAAACGATTTTTATGTTGTCCGGCAAGAATTTTAATATTCGAAACCGAGTCTAATTCATTAAAAACAAAATCAACAATTTCGTGTTCACGTTGCAAGATGTTTTCAATTCCCATTTCTTCCTTAAGCTCGATTGCCAGTGCCGTTTTAATCACTTGCAAAAAACCTGGAGTTCCACCATCTTCGCGATCTTCAATATTGTCAACATATTTATGTTCGCCCCAAGGATTTGTCCAGCTTACCGTTCCTCCGCCAGGACAATCAGGAATCATATTATTGTATAATTTTTTATTAAAAATCAAAACTCCTGAAGTTCCAGGACCGCCTAAAAATTTATGCGGAGAAAAGAAAATTGCATCTAAATAAGCTTCAGGATCTGCAGGATGCATGTCAATTTCTACATAAGGTCCAGAACAGGCAAAATCTACAAAACAAACTCCATTATGCTGGTGCATTAATTTTGCAGCTTCATGAAACGGAGTTTTTAAACCTGTAACATTTGAGCACGAAGTTATAGAGGCAATTTTTATTGTTCTATCAGCGTATTTTGCTAATAATAAAGCCAAATTGTCTAAGCAAAAAAGTCCTTTTTCACATGATGGAATAATCTCAACATCTGCAATAGTCTCTAACCAGGACGTTTGATTAGAATGATGCTCCATATGAGAAATAAAAACAACAGGGCGTTTCTCAGCAGGAACTACAGTGCAATCTTTTAAGTTTTCAGGAATTTTTAAACCTAAAATACGCTGAAACTTATTAATAACACCAGTCATTCCGGTACCATCAGTAATCAAAACATCATCATTATTGGCATTAGTATGACGCTTAATAATATTTCTTGCATAATGATACGCTTTTGTCATGGCAGTGCCTGACACAGTAGTTTCTGTGTGAGTATTAGCGACAAAAGGTCCAAATTCGTTCAGAAGTTTCTCTTCAATAGGTCGATACAAGCGTCCGCTGGCAGTCCAGTCAGTGTAAACGATCTTTTTTGTGCCATAAGGAGAGGTAAATTCCTGATTAACCCCAACAATATGCTGTCTAAAATCCTGAAAATACGTCTCTAAAGTGATGGTATTATTTTTGCTATTCATTAGTGTGCCTGAGTTTGATTGCAAATATATTGCTTTTTTATAGAATTGCGAATTTATCAATTGTAAACTTCAAACATTAGATAACCGTTTAGTATCTTTATTTAAATTGTCTTTTTTTTAATAATTTATCATAATATTCTATCGGATTAATAGGGCAATGGAACTTAAACAATAGTATTTTATGAAAAATTTACAAGTAGCTACTTTTGGTGGCGGATGTTTTTGGTGTATTGAAGCTGTAATTCAGCGTTTAAAAGGTATAGAGTCTTTAAAATCAGGTTATTCAGGCGGATTTATTAAAAATCCTCCCTATCGTGAAGTTTGCACTGGCAGAACAGGTCACGCAGAAGTTATACAAGTTACTTTTGACCCTGACATAATTTCATATCATGATTTAATTTTTATTTTCATGACAAGCCATGACCCAACAACCCTAAATCGCCAAGGTGCAGATGTTGGTACACAATATCGTTCTACTGTTTTATATCATGATGCTGAACAAAAAGCAATTGCAGAACAGGTTTTTGAGGAAGTTAAGCCTTTCTATGAAAACCCTGTTGTAACTAAACTGGCAGCGTTTGAAGCATTTTATGAAGCCGAAGAAGATCATCAAAATTATTACAATAACAATCAGGAAGCGCGTTACTGCCAAATCGTGATCGATCCAAAAGTACAGAAATTAAAAAAAATGTACGCAGATAAACTGATTGATTAAATAAAGATTTTGCCACTCCCGATAGCTATCGGGATAAAAGGATTAGAATGGTTTTCCTTACTTACTTTTAAATCTCACAGAGATTTAAAAAGAATCATTTTAATCTGCGATCCCGATAGCTATCGGGAGTGGCTTATAAATAATCCAAATGAAAAATTTAAAAATAAATAATAGATTTACGGCAGAATTGCCTGCTGATCCTAATGAAGTAAATGAAATTCGTCAGGTTTCTAATGCACTTTTTTCATATGTAAATCCAACAAAACCATCAAATCCAAAATTAATTCATGCTTCTAAGGAAGTTGCTGAATTAGTTGGAATTACTCCGGACGAAATCCAATCTGAATCCTTTTTGAATGTTTTTTCAGGGAAAGAAGTTCTCCCTGAAACTCGTCCGTATGCGATGTGTTATGCGGGACATCAATTCGGGAATTGGGCAGGTCAATTGGGTGATGGCCGAGCTATTAATTTAACGGAAGTAGAAAATGACAATCAATTTTTTACACTTCAGTTAAAAGGTTCCGGAAAAACTCCCTATTCAAGAACTGCTGATGGTTTAGCAGTTTTGAGATCTTCGGTCAGAGAGTATTTATGCGCTGAAGCAATGAATTATTTAGGAGTTCCCACTACCCGATCACTTTCGTTGATGCTATCCGGTGATCAGGTTTTACGCGATATTTTATACAACGGAAATCCGGCTTACGAAAAAGGTGCTATTGTTTGTCGTGTTGCGCCATCGTTCATTCGTTTTGGAAATTTTGAAATACTGACAGCCAGAAATGAACTTAAAAATCTAAAACAGTTTGTTGACTACAATATCAAACATTATTTTCCTGAAATAAAAGGAGAATCAAAAGAGCAATATTTGCAATTCTTTAAAACTGTTGCAGATAAAACTCGCGAAATGATTTTGCATTGGCAGCGCGTTGGTTTTGTACATGGCGTGATGAACACAGATAATATGTCGATTCACGGAATTACGATCGATTATGGTCCTTATGGCTGGTTAGATAACTACGACCCAAATTGGACTCCAAATACAACAGACAGTCAATACAGAAGATATCGTTTTGGGAATCAACTGCAAATCGCACAATGGAATTTATTCCAATTGGCAAATGCAATTTATCCGCTAATTAACGAAGCTAAACCTCTGGAAGATATACTTGAATCGTTTATAACAGATTTTAATTCTGACTATAAAACAATGTTTTTAAGCAAATTAGGATTGTTTACTTCTAGTGAAAGTGATGATAAATTAATTACTGATCTGGAAACTACTTTGCAATTATCAGAAACGGATATGACTATCTTTTTCCGAAATTTAAGTACAGTTCAGAAATCAGATTCTGTTGAAAAAGCGATAGAAAAAATTCAATATTCATTTTATATTCCGGAGCAAATTTCAGGAGATATCTTAGATTCCTGGAAAAATTGGTTTACTCTTTATATTCAAAGATTAAATACAGAGAAGCTTTCTGATAAAGAACGCTCAGAAAAAATGAATGCAATTAATCCAAAGTATGTCTTGAGAAATTATATGGCACAATTAGCTATTGACGCTGCAGATCAAGATGATTATTCGCTGATAGATGAATTGTATTCTTTAGTACAAAAGCCTTATGATGAACAGCCTGAATATGAAAAATGGTTTGCAAAACGACCGGATTGGGCAAGATCTAAAGTAGGCTGTTCCATGCTTTCTTGTAGTTCTTAAAAGTTTTTGCCACGAAGACGCTAAGACACAAAGTTTTATTTTGTTTGTTTTTTTAGCCGCGAATTTCACGAATTATCACAAATTTTTGTTGTCAGTTTGAGCGAAGTCGAGAACACTTTGTGTGCATTTCGACTTCGCTCAATGTGACATTCTTTTTCAATAAAAAATTAGTGTAAATTCGTGTAATTCGTGGCAAAAAACTTTTCTTATTTCGAAGTAATATAATCTACAATCATATTGGCATGAACGCGAGAATTCTCAATGAACCATTTATGAGTTTGCATTCCGCCACAGACAACTCCAGCCAGGAATAATCCTTCTACATTTGTTTCCATAGTTTCAGGATTGTAAGTTGGTGTTCTTAGCTCATCTTCAGATAATTTAATCCCCATTTTTTCAAGAAAAGTTAAATCTGGTTTGTATCCGGTTAAAGCCAGAACAAAATCATTTTCTATTGTAACTTTTCCGTTTGGAGTCTCAATTTCTACAGCATTGTCACGAATTTCAGTAATATTTGATTCAAAAAAGGCTCTAATACTTCCTTCAGCAATTCTGTTTTCAATATCAGGTTTTACCCAGTATTTTACCCGATTGTTTATTTCGTTTTTGCGAATTACCATTGTAACATTCGCCCCTTTTCTCCAACATTCCAAGGCTGCATCAACAGACGAATTATTAGCGCCAACTACCAGAATATTTCTAAAAGCATATTCATGGGCTTCTTTATAATAATGACGAACTTTAGGTAACTCCTCTCCTTTTATATTCATTTCGATTGGAATGTCATAAAAACCAGTTGCGATCACAACATTTTTGGCTTCATATAAAGCTTTGTTCGTTGTTACTTTAAAAAAAGAGTTTTCTAGTTTTTGTACTTGTGTTACTTTTTCAAACAAATGGATTGAAAACTTAAAATAGCGATGAATATTTCTGTAATATTCTAAAGCTTCCTGACGTCCGGGTTTTGGAGCCAGGCAGTTAAACGGAATATCGCCTATTTCAAGTCTTTCTGCTGTAGAGAAAAAGGTCATGTACAATGGATAATTGAAAATACTATTTACAATGGCGCCTTTTTCTATAATTAAATAACGTAAATTTTTCTTTTGAGCTTCAATTGCACAGGCGAGCCCAATTGGACCTCCGCCAACAATAATCAAATCATAATCTCCCATAATTTTTATTTCTCCCAAAGTGTAAAAGGATTTTTACTCAAATAGGCATTATAATATCTGGTATCATTCGTTACTTCTTCTCCCAACCAATCTGGTTTCTCAAAAGATTCTGTTTCAGATTCCAGTTCGATTTCGGCCATTACTAAACCTTCATTTTCACCGTAAAATTCGTCTACTTCAAAAGTGTGTTTTCCAACTTTTATCTCAAAACGAGTTTTTTCGATTTTGCCTTTTTCGCATAGTTTAAGTAATTCCTGTGCTTCTCCAAGCGGAATTTCATTTTCCCATTCAAATCGGGTCATTCCTCCATGGTGGCCAATCCCTTTTATAGTTATAAAGCCTCTTTCTCCTTTAATTCTGACCCTGACAGTTCTTTCGGGTGCAGAACTTAAATATCCTTGAGCTATACTATTTTGGGTAAAAGCCTGTTCTTTAAAATCATCTGATTTTACAAGAAACTTTCTTTCTATCTCGACCATTTTGTGTCTAAATTAATTTTTATGCAAGTTACTCAATTTAATCGTCTCATAAAATTGTGATTTAAGAATCCTTGTTTATTTCTATGTTATATAATCATCTCACAATTAGAATTATAAGTTTAAAATATCTGATTATTAATGTATTATGTATCTATTTTTTTGTTAAATTTGATAGAATCTTAACTTCATCACTTATGTCTAAAAAAGCACTTTATCTATTAGGTATTGCAATAACAATCATTTTAGGTACCTTTTTGTATGTGAATTTTTGTTGCAATTGTTCTATGAAAACACCAGTGGTCGATACTGAAAAAGTACCAGTTGCTGCGGCTCAGGACGCTACTCTTGTCCCTTTTATTCTAAATGGTTCCGGAATTGATTATCATGCCAATGATAACATCAAGTTCCTTAAAAACAGTTTTGCAGTAATTCTGCCTGTTGGTGATTCTGTATCAATTGGAGTTGAAAATCTTAAAACATTTTTGATTGCAAATCCTAAGCAAAAAGTGACCATAACCGGTTATGCTACATCTGATGAAAAAAATACTACGGCTTTTGAAAATCTTGGTCTGGCAAGGGCAAATGATATTAAAAAGTTCTTTGTTTCTAAAGGTTTGCCTGATGCTCAGTTTGATACAAAGGGAGAAATTACAGATAAATGGAAAATGAGTTTGGATACGCTTTTTGGCCCTGCCAAATATGAGTTTGCGGCATCAGAAGCAACTCCGGCTGCCACTGATGAATGGAGTGTTTTGAAAGACAAAATTAATGGTGATCCTTTAATTCTGCATTTTAACACAAACAAATCCAGTGATAAGTTAACAGACGTTGAGAAACAAAAAGTAGCTGATTTGGTAAAATATATGGAACATGTTAAAGACGCCGCTATTTTGGTTGTTGGACATAGTGATAATGTTGGAAATCGTGATTCGAATGTTGTTCTGGGACAAAAACGTGCTGAGTTTTCTAAAACTTATTTATCTAAAAATGGCATCGAAAGCAGTCGTATTACAACAGAATCAAAAGGTCCTGACGAACCGATTGGCGAAAATACTACCGCTGAAGGCAAAGCAAACAACAGGAGAACTGTTATTACAATCAAATAATTAATCAAAATATACTATTATGAATATACCTTGTATCTTAATACCTGTGCTAGTGGGATTAATCTGTGGAATTTTAGGTTACTTACTAGGAAAAATGAATTCTAAAGGAGATGATTCTCTTGCATTGTCACTACAAGCAGATTTGGATGCTTGTAAAGCAAATACTCGAAATTTAACTGCTAAAATTGCTTCACTTGAAGCTGATTTATCGGCTAAAGCAAAAGCTGCTCCATCGGTACAATCTTTTGCGGCAAATGTTGCTCCTGCAATAGCTTTTAATGAAACTCTTGCTGCAAGTGTTTTTGGCAAAAGAATAAAGGAAAATGATCTAAAAATCGTTGAAGGAATTGGTCCTAAAATTGAGGAGCTTTATCATAACGCCGGAATTAAAACCTGGTTGACACTATCAGAAACTCCAACTCAAAGATCACAAGAAATTCTGGATGCAGGCGGTGAAAACTTTGCTATTCATAATCCCGGAACCTGGGCTAAACAAGCACAATTGGCATATGAGGGAAAATGGCAGGAATTGAAAGACTGGCAAGATACTCTCGATGGCGGAAAAGAATAAAACCACGATCAGAATAACCCGAAAAACTGGCTTAACGGCCAGTTTTTTTTATGCTTTTTCAAGAAAACCTGAATCCCAGCTTTTTGATGAATTGTACCATAATTGTCCTTTTGAGACTTCAAGCGGACAATCGAAATTATTAGTATAAAGTGCTCCCGTTCCTAAACCTTGTGGCATTTCAGAGTTTTGCAAAAATGTCCATTGTGCAATAGCATTTAAGCCAATATTACTTTCTAAAGCTGATGTTATCCACCAACCAATATTATATTTATCTGCTAAATTTATCCACTCTGATGTTCCTCTAAATCCGCCAATAAAACTTGGTTTCAGAATAATATATTGTGGTTTAATTTGAAGCAGTAATTTCTCTTTTTCTTCCAGTGAAAATATTCCAATTAATTCTTCATCCAACGCAATTGGAAACGGAGTATTTTTACACAAATCTGCCATTGCTGCAATGTTTCCTTTTTTTATAGGTTGTTCAATACTATGCAATTGAAATTTACTGAGTTGATTTAGTTTATCTAAAGCTTCTTTTAAAGTAAAAGCACCATTGGCATCAACCCGAATTTCTATTTCTTTTGCCGAAAAATGATTTCTGATAAAGTGCAATAATTCCAGTTCTTTTTCAAAATCTATAGCGCCAATTTTAAGTTTGACACAATTAAAACCATTGGCTATTTTTTCTTCAATTTGCTCTTTCATGAAAGATGCTTCTCCCATCCAGACTAAACCATTTATAACTATTGATTTTGAATTATCTGTAAAATGGGATGGAAATAACAAATAAGGATTTTCACTTTTTAGTGATAAAAAAGCCATTTCAATTCCGAATTGTATGGACGGAAATTCTAATAATGCTTCCCAAAGAGCTGTTTCTCCCAAATGAATATTCTGGCAAGTCCATTGCAGTTTTTCTTCATAATCATCACGATCATCAGCACTCAAACCACGAAGTATACCACACTCACCTATTCCTTTTTTACCATTCTCTTGAAGAACAATAAACCAGGTTTCTTTCTCGGTCATAACACCTCGCGAAGTTCCTGAAGGACGTTTAAACTCGAGCATGTATTTATGGTAAGTTGCTTTCATGTTTTTCTTTTTCATCATATAAGTGATATAAGTTCATTTAAATTATAGCATGTAAAACCTTGTTTAAATTTTGTTATACCACTTTATTGGTAGAGTTTAAAATTTTAATCATTCGGATTTATACATAACGTTTAAATGAACTTATATCACTTATATGGTAGAAATTTTAATTATAAAGATTTAGAATTTTTTCGAAGTCTTTTGATGGTAAACCTGCTTTTTGGAAAACTATAAAATCTTGTTTTGTTTTTTCTTTCCAACTCAAATTATCTGTTACATTTTGAGTTTGGTATTTTTTATAGATTGCTTTTGCTTCACTATAATCGTCACTTACAAGATAAACATGGGCTAAGTTTAATTTTATCAACAACTCTGTATCGTCTAGTTTTTCGCCTTCTTTAAGAAATTTAATTGCTTTTGCGTATTGTTTTGTCAAAATATAGCAATATCCAATAGAACTGTAATCTACTGCAGTTGCTTTTCCGTCACTTATTATGGTATTTAGTTTCGGAATTGCTTCGTTGTATTTTTGCGCTTTTATTAGAGATACAATTTGTGTTCGCAAATCATTAAAAACATTTTTAGAAATATCAGCATCTTTATAACAGGTATTTCCGAAATCTTTGTAAGCCTTATTTTTCTCAATTGGCAGCAATTTTTGAAATTCTGTGTAGCGATATTGTTTCATGATTTTATCCAGAATACAAACGCAGAAATCATCAGAATTGGCCATTTTTTGTGCCATTGTTGATGTTTTACAAAGGCTGATAATTTCGTTTTTGTTGTCCTGATTCCATCCACGATTCAATTTTGTATCAACCCAAGGCACCACTTCTAAAACTATTTTCTGATTCAGAAGCCAGTTTTTGCTATGAAAACCAAACCAAATTGTACTAATGTTGTCTCCTAAACATGATGATTTATCTAGTGATAATCGCTTTGCATCTTTACTTAATGGTTCTTCCTGAGCATAACAGGCTTTATCAGTTTTTCCGTCATCGATATACTTTTTAGCACTATCATTTGAAGTAAAAAGTGCATAAGAACAGGTATCGTCTCCAGAGATTTTAGACATTAAAAAAACTGCTCCGGCTGATCCCTGGCTTATTCCGGTTGGATCCGGAATTGATTTTAATACTGAAACTAAACTATTTGCCATTTGCTGGTTTTCGTCCAGAAGTGTTATTCTATAGACAATTTCTGTGGTTCCAACTGGCAAATCTTCTGTTTTAAGGATGATTCGGTCGCGGGCAGAAACTATGATTTCTTTTGTAGTGGATCGCTCTTTGTCCCAATAACCATCTTTTTGGGCATAAGTACTGTAAGAAACTGCAATTAAAAGAAATAGGGCAATTTTTTTTAAATTCATTTTATAAAATTTAGTTTAAATGTCTTGTACAAATTTCAAGCCTAATTTTTTAGTATTTTCTTAATTCTTTTTTCAGCTTCTTCTTTTGTAATTCCGTTGTAATAATCTTTTACAAATGGATGATCAAAATCCTGATGCGGAAAAATTTCAGGTCTTTCGTTACCGTTCTTGGTAACTACTGTTGTTGGGATACTATTTGTGAATTGGTATTGTGGAATATAATTTGAAAGCCAGCCAAAATATTGTGTTTCATGATTTTCGTTGTCAAAATTTTCAAGATAATTCTCAAAACTTTGCTCGCTTAGTGAAACCCAGAAACCGTATTCTAAATCTTCGCAATGATCGTTAACTTTTTGAATTAAAACGCATCTGATAAAGCGATCTACCTGATCTGAATGTTTTATTACACAAAAATCGGAATCAATTACTGCTATTTCTTCTTTTTCCTGATCTGAAAGATTGCTGTAACTACTTGGAGAATTGTATGTTATTGCGGGCCAACTCTCGTGTTCTTTACCGCAGCACTCACAAATAAATTTAATTTCGTCCATACTTTTTAAACGTAAAGGTGTTTTTAGCCCCGATAGAGGCGGTATCCTTTTTTTGGGCAATTTTTCTTTGCCTCAAAAAAAGATATAGCCGAAAGCGGGATTAGCTCCTAAAATTCGAAATTCCAAAAATAGAATTAATGTTTTCATTAAAAGAATTATAATTCGATTGATTCTCCAATTTCAAGAAGCATCAAATCTTTTCCTTTATCGAAAAATTTACGGATCGATTCTTCGTGATCAATTTCTATATATCCAAAGGTATCAAAATGATAGCCCAGGATTTTATCACATTCTACAAAATCTGAAGCGATAATAGCATCTTCAACATCCATTGTAAAATTGTTACCAATAGGAAATATTGCCAAATCTAGTTTTGTGCGCAACGGAATCAGTTTCATATCCATTGTCAACGCTGTGTCACCGGCAATATAGATGTTTTTGTGTTCGCCTTCGATTACGAAACCTCCGGGATTTCCGCCATAAGTTCCGTCAGGGAATGAACTCGAGTGTATTGCGTTTACATGTTTTACTTTTCCAAAGTCAAACTGCCAGCTTCCACCGTGATTCATTGGGTGTGTCTTAAATTCTCTTTGTCCGTAATAACTTGAGATTTCGGCATTTGAAACTATCACTGCATTGGTACGTTTTGCAATTGCTTCAACGTCCAGAACGTGGTCACCATGTGCGTGTGTTAATAAAATATAGTCTGCCTTTAATGTATTTATGTCGATTGCTGATGCCTGTGGATTTCCTGTAATGAAAGGATCTACAATAATGTGTTTTCCTCCAACTTCGATGCCCAATGAAGCGTGTCCGTAAAATGTGATTTTCATTTTTATAAAAATTTAAAGTTGAACTTTAATTTATCTGCCACCTAAAAATAGATTAACAATAATATCTGAAATTAATGAGATCATACATACTGTTAATAATATTGAAAGTAAAAATGTGCTTAATGCCAGTTTTTTTAATTCGGGGTCTAATAGCTTAGGGTTTTGATTTTTATAGACTGTAATTAAATGTTTAGTTAAAGGTATGTAAGCTAATAAAAACAAGTATTGATCGAAATTATAATCACTTAAAAATGCAAAAATAATTACCAAAAGCATTGCTGTAATAATTAAAGTGAAGTGATAAATTTTGGCTTTTGCTCCGCCAATCTTAACTACAATTGTATTTTTTCCTGATTTTCTGTCTGATTCTTCATCGCGCATGTTGTTTAGGTTTAAAACGCCAACGCTTAATAATCCTATTGAAATTGCAGGTAAAATTAATAGTGGATCTACTTCTTTTGAATACAAAAAGTTTACGCCCAATGTACTCACGAGTCCGAAGAATATGAAAACAAATAAGTCTCCAAAGCCTCTGTATCCATAAGCTGAGTTTCCTACTGTATAACGAATTGCCGAAACAATTGCTGCGATTCCTAGTAATAAGAAAAAGATTGAATATCCGAAATTAGTCTCTCCAAAAGCAAAATAAATCAGAATAATAGCTGATAATAACGTCAATGCAGCCGTAATTATAATGGCTTTTTTCATGGCTTGCGGCGTGATTACACCACTCTGAATTGCTCTTTGAGGTCCAACTCTATCTGCATTATCTGTACCTTTTACTCCATCTCCGTAATCATTTGCAAAATTGGACAGAACCTGTAGGCCTAGTGTTGTTAATAGTGCAAAACCAAAGATTTTCCAACTAAATACTTCTGTTGGTGTATTGATGGTTTCTGTTGGGTTTGATAAGGCGTATATACTTCCTACTATAATTCCGGAAACTGATAAAGGCAATGTGCGCAATCTCGCGGCTTCAATCCAATGTTTCATTATATTTTTTTTAGTTGATTTTTGTTTCAGGTTTCAGGTTTCAAGTTCTTGAAAAAGTTTACAGTCTCAGTGTCAGTTTTCAGACTGTGACTGAGACTGTAAACTGATTGTTACTTTATGGTAGCCATTTATTTTCTCCGAAGTTTGGTTTTCTTTTTTCTAAGAAAGCATTTCTTCCTTCTTTTGCTTCTTCGGTCATATATGCTAAACGAGTAGCTTCTCCGGCAAAAACTTGCTGTCCTACCATTCCGTCATCTGTTAAATTCATGGCGAATTTCAGCATTTTTATAGAAGTTGGTGATTTTTGCAGAATTTCCTGTGCCCACTCATAAGCTGTTGCTTCAAGTTCGTCGTGAGGAATTACGGCATTTACCATTCCCATATCCATTGCTTCCTGAGCTGAGTAATTTCTTCCTAGAAAGAAAATTTCACGTGCTTTTTTCTGTCCAACCATTTTTGCCAAATAAGCAGATCCGTAACCACCATCAAAACTAGTTACATCGGCATCTGTTTGTTTAAAAATAGCGTGTTCTTTACTTGCCAGAGTCATATCGCAAACTACGTGCAAACTATGTCCGCCACCAACTGCCCAACCGGGAACTACTGCAATGACAACTTTTGGCATAAAACGAATTAAACGCTGAACTTCAAGAATATTCAAACGGTGCTGTCCATCTTCGCCAACATAACCCTGATGTCCACGAGCATTTTGATCTCCTCCACTGCAAAAAGAATATACACCATCTTTTGTCGACGGTCCTTCGGCAGAAAGTAAAACAACTCCTATTGAGGTGTCTTCCTGAGCATCATAAAAAGCCTGGTACAATTCTGAAGTTGTTTTTGGACGGAATGCATTTCTAACATTAGGTCTGTTAAAAGCAATTCTCGCAACTCCGTTACATTTTTTATAGGTTATATCTTCAAATTCTCTGGCAGTAATCCAATCCATTTCTATTTGTTTTATTTTAAATAATTATAATGTAAAAATAAAGCATTTTTATATTTTTACCTACTCAATTTGGTTTAAGTCTGTACTAATAATTCCCCCTAATGTTAACAATTGGGGTTTACGTACAAAAAATATTATTTTTTAACACTAGTTTTAAAAAATAATATTTAATTTTACATCCTAGAAATCAATGAGATACAATTTATTTCATTGGTTTTAGATTGATTTTCTTTCACTGATTTATTAACCTAAAAAATGATTTTTTTGAGAAAATTTAAAAAATTTGTCGCTCATTTTTTTATGGTTCTTATTCATAAACCTATGATTAATGGGCAAATGATTTATTCATTTGTTGAAACTTCAAAAAAGAAATAGTAACACCTAAGGTTAAACGCTAGAATTGTTTAGTAATTAGTATCAAATTGATTACGAAAAGAGGAAAAAATGCTAACTAAAACTTTCTATAAGTTATTTTATCAAACCAAATGGACTAGCCGTGAACTTGATTTTTTGCTTTTAATATGAATGTATATATTGTTTAAAGACATACCGTTTCAGAAAATAGTTTCTAAAATTTATAAAGCTATTATTTTTTGAATGGATTCGAATTAATTTTATTTCTGTTTTTTTTTAATTACAATTTTTTTTAAAACTAGAATAAAAAGGGAAAGGCTGCTTGTAATGAGCAGCCTTTCTTGTTACAAATAATTTTTGAAATCCCAAAAATAAAACCCCAAATTCCAATGTAATACGTATATATTGGAATTTTATTTTAATTATCCTTTACCAGGTAAATTCCGTCTTCTTTGATTTCGATGAGTTTGTCTTTATATAAAGCACCAATGGCTTTTTTAAAGGTCTTTTTACTCATTTTTAATACGGTTTTAATATCTTCAGGATGTGAATTGTCATTTAGACGTAAAAAACCACGATTGGCTCTTAATTCATCTAAAATCTTTTCTGCATTTGGCTCAATACTTTGATATCCTTGCACTTGCAATGCAACATCAATTTTATTATCAGGACGAATGTTTTTGATATAACCGCGCATTCTGTCTCCGGTTCTTATCGCATCGTCATAAACTTCGTCTTTGTACAACAATCCTTTGTGTTGTTCATTGATGATTACGTTGATTCCTAATTCGGTAATATGTGAAACTATCAAATCAACTTCTTCTCCTTTTTCAACAGTTAGGTTTTCATTGCTTAAAAATTGATTCAATTTACTTGAAGCAACTAAACGATTGGTTTTCTCATCCATGTAAAGGTAAACTAAGTAACGTTTTCCTTTTTCCATTGGACGTGCTTGTTCTTTAAACGGAACCAGAATGTCTTTTTCCATTCCCCAATCCATAAATGCACCAACCTGATTGATGTAATTTACTCTTAAAAGCGCAAATTCATTCAATAAAATATAAGGTTCTAATGTAGTTGCAACCGGACGTTGTTCGTGATCAAGATAAACAAAGACTACTAGTTCTTCGCCTATTTCAAATTCATTCGGAACGTATTTGTTTGGTAATAAAATGTCATGAATTCCTTCAGGATCTTTTTCAGGGTTTCCTAAAAATAAACCAACTTTGGTATCACGTAGTATAGTAAGGGTATTGTATTTTCCTATTTCAATCATATTCTTGAGGTTCTAAGCCTAAAAGTGGCTAAGTTTCTAAGCTGCAAATGTACGAAGTTTGAAAATGGTACAACGAAAAATATTTGATATAAAATAAAACAAAAAAAGCACCTAATATTGGTGCTCTTCCGTGACTATTTATAAAATATAGTTTATTTATAAACGCTTTCTTTCTTAAAGTGCAAAGTCAGTAAATAATAAACAACGGCTCTGTATTTATGTTTGTTTGCTTTGCCATATTTCTCTAAAACCGCTTCAATACCAGCATTTAAAGCGGGACTATCAGCTAATCCTAATTTTTTGATCAGGAAATTATTCTTTACTGTTGCTATCTCAGATGGTTGCGATCCGGCTACAGTTGATGCATCTGCATGATAAATCGATGGTCCACAACCTATTGTAACTTTAGTTAGTAAATCCATATTTGGTGTTAAACCGCATTTTTCTTTTAGATCTGACGCATATTTTACTATTAACTCTTCTCTGGTGCTCATAAATTTTAGTTTTAAATGATTTTTCTTACTTTATAATCCCTCAAATCTAAAACAAAAAATCAAATCTAAAACAAAAAATCAAAACTAAATTAAAATTAACACTATTTTATTTACGTATTAAATCAGTTCTTTAAAATACCTTTTTAGAATCACATCATTTTCATGAGTTGGAGTAAAAACTTCTAAAATTGTTGGTGCATCATTTTTTGTATAAAGCAGCTCTAAGTTTTTCTCTAAAGAATCTACGTCAGATGCTGCTAAATAATTCATTTTATACATCTTAGCTAAATGTTCAGCTGTTAAATGATGTGACGTTTCAAAAAATGTATTAAAAACAGGCTTTTCTTCGTGTCCAGGTAAAATTCTAAAAATTCCTCCTCCACCATTATTAATCAAAATAATTTTGAAGTTTTGAGGAATATAAGCATTCCACAAAGCATTACTATCGTATAAAAAGCTAATATCACCGGTAATAAAAACGTTTTGTTTGCTATTTCCAACAGAAGCACCAATTGCAGTTGATGTACTGCCGTCTATTCCGCTTGTTCCGCGATTACAAAAAACCTCAATCGAAGGATCAATATCTATTAATTGTGCATATCGAATTGCCGCACTATTGCTAATTTGAAGCTGACTCTTTTTAGGTAAAGACTCAATAACTTTTTCAAATACTTTGAAATCTGAAAACTTAGTTTTTTCAAGATACTCTTGCCTTCTGATTTTTCTTAAGTCGTAAATTTTATCAATTTTCGAAAAATAATCACTTTCTACAAAAGTAGTTTCAGGTAATAATTCATTGAAAAAATCATTTGGCTCCATTATAAAATGCTCTGTTAAGGCATTAAAAGTATCATAAGCACGCAAAGTATCAATATGCCAATGTTCTTTTGGTTTGTAGTCTCGCAAGAAAGCTTTAATTCGTTTTGAAACAATCATTCCTCCAAAAGTGATTAAAATTTCTGGCTGAAATGCAAGAAAATCAGCATCTTCAAAAGGCGTAATTAAAGTATCTATACTAGGAATGAAACTTGGATGATGCAAGTTTGAAGTTGTTTCTGTTAATACTACAACCGATGGATCGTTTGCTAAGTTTTCAATTATTTTTTCGTCAATAGAGTTTGCTTCATTTACGCCAACTAATACTAACTTTTTCTTGGCCGAATTCCATTTTGAAATAAACTCTTCGCTATTCTCAATAATTTTTGTTGCAAGAACTCCTTCTGAATGTGTAATTGTTGGATGGATTGAAAGCGCTTCTACGGTTTCATACAAAGGCTCTTCAAAAGGTGCATTGATATGAACTGGTCCTTTGTGAAGAATAGCGGTTTCAATAGCTTTATTGATTTTTAAATCATTCTCTAAAGAAGCTTCTTCTGTTAAATTGGCATTAAAAACGGAATGATTATGAAAAACATTCTCCTGACGAATTGTTTGTCCGTCACCAATATCTATTTTGCTTTGCGGACGATCTGCAGATACAACAATCAACGGAATTTGACTATAAAATGCTTCGGCAATAGCTGGATAATAATTTAATAGCGCAGATCCTGATGTACAAACAATTGCAGTTGGCTGTTTGATTTGTTGTGCAATTCCTAATGCAAAAAATGCGGCACAGCGCTCATCAGCAATGCTATAACATTTAAAGTTTGAATTTTGGGCAAATCCGATGGTTAATGGTGCGTTTCTGGAACCTGGAGAAATTATGATATTTTTGATTCCTTTGGCAGAAAAAATTTCGATGATGCTTTGTGCAAGCGGTATTTTGGGGTAAATCATTCTTGTGATGTATTACTTTTTTAAAGAGACACCTAAGTTTAAGCGCCTTTTTTGATGTTACAAAGTTACAAACTTCACATTGGATTTAACTTATAAATAGGAAGATATTAAGGTTGCTTTTAGAAAAAGGGAATATATTTGTAGTAGCGATTTTTTGATTAAAATAAACCTGATATGCGTTTTCTCTATATACTCTTTCTTTTTTTGTCGTTGCAAACCGTAAAATCTCAAAATCAGTTTGTTCCAGACGATACACCTTATAAAACAGCCTTAGAAACTGCAAAATTGCAAAACAAACCACTTTTTGTAATGCTTTACGCAGAATGGTGTCCGCATTGTAATCTAATGAAGAAAGAAGTTTTTAGTGATCCAAATGTGATGAATTTCCTGAAAGAAAACTATGTTTGTGCTTGGAAAAACATTGAAAAAGAAGAAGGTATTGCACTTAAAGACAAATTCAATACCAAATCTTTACCTACTTTTTTATTTATTGATCCAAATACAGAAACGCTTTTGTATGCTTTGAAAGGTGAAATGAAAACACCGGAATTTATGACGGAAGCAAAATATGCATTAAACTCAAGAATGCAATTGCCTTATTTAGAGAAAGAGTTTCTTGCTGACCCGAGTAATTCGACTACGTTTTTTGCATATCTGAATACACTTAAAAAAGGAAAAGACAGAACTGATTTATCAATTCCGACACATATTTATCTTAATACACAATCTGACGAACAATTAGTTAGCGAAACAAATTGGCGTGTCATTGCAAATGGCGTTACGGATATAAAATCGAGAGAATTTCAGTATGTTTTAAAACATCAAAAGGAATTTGCAGCTGTGGCTTCGCAAAATCGTGTCGATCGAAAGATAGAAAATATCGTAACGGAATTACTTCGTCCTTATGTTGATAATTTAGACACTATAAACTATTATAAACAAAGAGAAGTTGCGAAATCTATCAAATTACAAAAAACGGATTCTCTGGTTTTTAAGTTTGATTTGACTTTGGCCGAAAGAACAGAAAAATGGCAATTTTATAAAAAAGTGACTCTTGAAAACACTCAGGAACTGGTTTGGAATGATGCGAGTTTTCTAAAAGAAATTGGACAAACTTACTTGAAACATATTTCAGATTCTGAAAGCTTAAAAAAATCTATTTTCTGGGTTAAACATTCTTTAGAATTAAATGATTCTTATGATGGAAACTTACTGTTGGCACGACTCTACAATAAAATAAAAGATAAAAAATTAGCTTTGCAATACGCCAAAGATGCCAAAGTAATTTGTACCGAAATGACCTGGAGCACTAAAGAAGTTGATACTTTATTAGTAGAACTCAATAAATAAGTAACAATAAAAATAGCCCCGAGTTCACGAATTAGTTTTGTAGAATTAATTCGTGAATTTGTGGCAAAAAACTAGCACTAAAAACCATGAGCCTTACTCTTAGACCTGCAACTGCAAACGATTTAGAAAAAATTCTCGAAATTGTAAATCATTCTATTTTGCACACTACAGCAAATTATAATTATGATGTTCAAACTCTTGATGTTCAAACAAAATGGTTTGAAGACAAAAAATCTAAAAACTTACCTATTGTTGTGGCCGATTTAGATGGCGAAGTCGTAGGTTTTGGAAGTTATGGACAGTTCCGTGAAAAAATTGGCTATCAATACACCGTTGAACATTCTGTATATGTGGTTGATAATGTAATAGGAAAAGGTATTGGTTCTAAATTGTTAACAGAGTTGATTCGATTGGCAAAAGAACAAGGTTTTCACGTTATGATTGGCGCTATTGATGCTGATAATAGAGGAAGTATTGCATTTCATGAAAAATTTGGATTTGTTGCAATCGGAACAATTCGTGAAGTAGGATATAAATTTGATCACTGGCTTGATTTAGTTTTCATGCAATTGATATTAACGTAATTTGTTAGCAGGTGCAAATTGCACACGGATGACACGGATTCGCTTCGCGAAAACGCTGATTAACGCGGATTTTTTTTCAATTTCGACGAAAGGAGAAATTACACGACTTTACAAAACCTCTGTTCCTTTGTACCTTTGCCTCTTTGAACCTTAAAAAAAAATCCACAAATTTGATAAATTCAAATTTGTGGATTTTTTTTGATTTAGAAAATTCTAATTAGCTTTTAATCCAGTTAATTACTTCTGGTTCTGTTACTAAAGTTTTTGGTTTAATCACTTTTACTAATTCACCTTTTTCGTTGATTAAGTATTTTTGAAAATTCCATTCTACTTCAGAATCTTGTAAACCATTTTTAGATTTTTGAGTAAGAAATTTATAAACCTCACACATATCATCACCTTTTACAGAAACTTTTTCCATCATTGGAAAAGTCACTCCATAATTTTGTTGGCAAAACGTCTCAATTTCTTTATTTGTTCCCGGTTCCTGAGATGCAAAATTGTTAGCCGGAAAACCTACAATTACAAAGCCTTTGTCTTTATACTCTTTGTATACAGCTTCAAGGTCTTTGTACTGAGGCGTTAATCCGCATTTTGAAGCAGTATTAACGATCATAATTTTTTTTCCTTTCAAAGATGCAAAATCAAATGGATCTCCTGATAAATCTTGTACTTTAAATTGATAAATCGTTTCTTTTGTCATGACTTTATCTGTTTTAGATGCTTTAGCTTTACTTGTTTGTGCCTGAAGATGAGAACTCAGGAAAAAAACCACAGTACAAGCTATAAATACTACTTTTTTCATTGTTTAATTTTTTATAAAATTAGTTAAAATCCTTCTCTCAGAAAGTCTTTGCTTGTATTATTTTTATTAAAGATAAGTTAAAAAAAATGAAGCCTAACGTTAATCAGACGTTAGGCTTCCCCCCATACAAACAAATCAAACCATGAATTAATTATTATACGTTTATGCAATCTCTTTAGATTATAGTTGATGCCTCGGTTATTGTATTTTTTTTTTATAGAATTACAGTATTCTCAGTTACTAAATGATTTTTATGGCGCTAATCCTGACTGGTTTCCTTTTATTATACATGAGTAAATTTCGAGTATCTGTAATTTCTACTATTAAAAAAATCCGTTGGAAGTCCGAGGACATCAACTATTATATATTTTTAATTTTTATTTTCTTATAGTTTAAGTAATTGGATCAAATGAAACAATCGAAGACGAATAGGAACATTTTACTTTTCCTTTTCTAAATTCTTCTTTTCCTAAATTGGTAAGCGCTAGTACCGCTGTTAAACCAACAATCAATAATCTTAAATTAGTTATGTTATTCATGACATTTAATTTTATTTAGTGAGTTTATACTTTATGAACTTCTTTAAACAGATGTTAAATTTTATAATTTCAACATTCCTAATAAATATCTAATAATCAAATAAAAAGCTTATTTTATCCATTCTTGACTATTTTCTCAAATAATCATTCCATACTTTAATTTCATTTACGTAATTGGATTGCTTTTGGTTTTAAAAAAATAAAAAAAAGTATCTATTTTCTCCTTAACCCTACATTTTACTAAGGATATAACTATTAAAAAAAATCTAATTTTCAAGAAAAAATAAATTATCTTTATCTCAAGTATTGAAATAATGTTTAATAAATTTTGTTTAAACTTTAAAAATCCAAATCCATGAGTCAAGAAGAATTGTTAGTCTTAATTTACAAGAAAGACGAAAGAGCTTTTACCCATTTGTACGATATGTACTCTAAAAGTTTGTTTTCGGTAATTAATGTTCTTATAAGAAACCGAGAGGAAGCTGAAGATGTTTTGCAGGAAGTTTTTGTTAAAATCTGGAAAAACATAGATTCTTATAACGAAAGTAAGGGACGTTTTTATACCTGGATCCTTAATATTGCTAGGAATACTTCAATAGATAAGCTGAGATCTAAAAATTTTAATAACAATCAAAAAAACCTTTCATCGGATAATTTCGTAAATCTGTTAGATGACAGTAATAAACTCGTCAATAGAATTGATACAATTGGAATTCAGGAATTTGTAAAAAAATTGAAACCAAAATGTATTGAGATAATTGATTTATTATTTTTTAAAGGATATACCCAACAAGAAGCTTCGGAAGAATTAGCATTGCCATTGGGAACTATCAAAACGCAAAACAGAAACTGTATTAAGGATTTACGTAATTATTTGAAAATATAATGGAAGCACAAGAATATATAGACTCAGGAATTCTAGAATTATATGTTTATGGTTTATTAACCGAAACTGAAAATTTAGAAATAGCCGAAATGGCTAAGAAAAATCCAGAAATGGATGAGGAGATTATTGCAATCGAAAAAGCTATTGTAGCTTTATCATCAAGCTTCTCTCCTTTCCATTCAGTGGCAAATTTCGAGAAGATAAAGGCTCGCCTGGAATTGAAACATGGCAAAGTAGTCGACATGAAACCAGCTTCAAACTGGACTCAATATGTGGGCTGGGCAGCAGCAGTATTACTGCTTATAGGTCTTGGTTATCAAACTTTAGAGTTGACAAAAACAAAAGAAACTATTGCTACTGTTGGAATTGAAAAAAGCAAAATCGAAAAAGATTATGCTTACTTAGGACAACAAAATAAAGAGATATCTAAAAGTTTAACGATTGTTAGAGATATTAAAAATACGGGAGTAACTCTTGGCGGACAAGCGGTTTCTCCAAAATCATTTGCTAAGGTGTATTGGAATAAAGATACCAAAACAACGTATATAGATGCTGCGGGTTTACCAAAACCTCCAAAAGGAATGGTTTATCAGGTTTGGGCTTTAAAATTAAGTCCTGTACTAACACCAACAAGCATTGGTTTACTGAACAACTTTGAAGGAAATTCACAAAAAATATTTGCTGTAGATCAAACACAATCGGCAGAGGCTTTTGGAATTACTTTAGAACCTGCCGGTGGAAGCTTAACGCCAACAATGACACAATTATATACTTTAGGGAAAGTTTAAAAATAAGCTTGTTATAAAACTTAAAAACGCATATTATATTTTAATATGCGTTTTTTTTTATTATTTTTAATTCAACTAACATCAAAACTATTGATTATGAACGGAACTTTACTTTTAAGAATTGCAGTTGCTATTATCCTCTTTGCTCATTCTGTTTTTGGGATGTTTAATAACGGAATTAATGATTTTGGAAATTTATATCTCAATCAAATTGGGTTTGCTCCCTTTGGCGTTATTCTGGCCTGGAGCATTAAACTATCGCATGTGGTTGCTGCCGTACTTTTAATTTGGAATAAATACGTCAAGTTAGCCGGATTTGTAACCATTTTTATTTTGATTATGGGAATCATTCTGATACACTTTCAGGAAGGCTGGTTTGTTGTTGGCGGCGGACGAAACGGCGCTGAGTACAACTTTTTGTTAATTGTTGTTTTACTGGCCATTATGTATCCTAATGGATTAAAAAGGGAAATTGCTTAAAATCAAATTCTCCCCGTTTTAAAAATTATTATAAGAAATCTTGGTTGTTGTTCTGTCGACATGTTTAATGTTTGATATTTGACCTTTTAGATTTATAGTTTATACTAATTTTTCTGCTGAAAACGAGAGCCCTAGCCCTGATGGAAACGGCATCCTTTTGTGGTGGGGTTCACCACAAAAGATATAGTGTACAGCAGGAATTAGCTCCTGATTATTATACTTAATATTTACTTTACAATCATAAAAAAAGGTTCAACTGTATGTTGAACCTTTTTTATGAATTAATAATTACTTCTAATAATTATTTATTTTTTAACTTTTTTCTTTTTATAGTACTTTTGGTATTTAGGATACGTTAATACTCCAATTAGAGTAATTGTCCCTAATGAATAATAAACCCAGCTTAATGAATGTGCTTCTCCACTTGCGTAAGAATGAAGCCCAACTAAGTGGAAGTTTACTCCGTAATAGGTAAATAAAATAGATACAAAGGCATACATAGTCATTAAATTGAAAAACCATTTTCCTCTTAATGACGGAACAAAACGAGCGTGAATTACAAACGCATAAACCATAATCGAGATTAAAGCCCAAGTTTCTTTTGGATCCCATCCCCAGTAACGACCCCAGCTTTCGTTAGCCCATTGTCCTCCTAAGAAGTTACCAATAGTTAACATAATCAAACCAATTGTAATTGACATTTCGTTGATATAAGTGATTTCTTTAATGTTTAGTTCCATTTTGGCCTTGTTTTTCTCATTGGTAAAGAAAATCAATATCAGAGCCACAAAACCTAAAATCATTCCAAGTGCGGTAGGTCCGTAACTTGCCACAATAACGGCAACGTGAATCATTAACCAATACGAATTCAAAACGGGTTGTAAATTTGCAATTTCAGGATCAATCCAGTTGGCGTTTGATGCCATGAAAATCATTGCCGTCACAAATGCTGCAGACGCCACTGTAAGTTTTGATTTTCTATCAAAAGCCAATCCGAAGAACATGGTTGACCATGCAACATATACAATTGCTTCGTAAGCATTACTCCAAGGTGCGTGACCTGAAATGTACCAACGCCCTATTAATGCTACGGTGTGAAATGCAAATATTACACCTATTAAGATATGAAAACCATTTACAGTGATTCGCAACCATTTTTTATCGAAAAAGATACTGAAAAGTGTAAAAATCAACATAAAGATTCCTGAAAGCGAATACCAGTAAAACATTTTTGGCAAAATGTTGTATTTATTATAGGCAATTTCAAGGTCAATTTTTTGCTCGCTTGGACGTACCTTACTTCCAAATTTCTTCTGGAAACCGTTGATACTTTCTACTAATTGATCTGCGGTTTTAAAATCTTTAGATATAGAACCATTGTTTAAGGCGCTAAAATATAAAGGAAGAATTTGTTTTACGTAAGTAGAATCCATGCCTTTTAAACCTGCATGATCTAGTTCTAAGTAAGAAATCCATTTATTGTTTGGATCATTCGGGATCGGGAATATTCTCAAAATACTTCCGCTTAACGCCGATTCCATTAAGTTTACTTTTTTATCTGCTTCGATAAAATCTTTCTCAAAACTATTTGGATTTCCTGCTTTGTAAGCCGCATCTAAATAAGGAGAGAGTTTATAGTTTCCGTTTTCATCAAAAAACTTTACAAAAGGAACTAATTTTGCTTTTCTGTCAACACCAATGATTTTACGAATACTATCATCTTTTGTATTCAGATAAATAATTGGAACTTGTATCCAAACCTGAGCATATTGTGTCATTGACAAAAATACCTGATCAGAATTCATTCCGTTATAAGTATCACTTTGACTTACTTTACGAAGCAATTCAGATGAAAAAGTATTAATTGGCTTCATTCTACCTCCGGCATCCTGAATAATCAAACGTCCAAATTTAGCAGCATGTGCTTCAGGTGCTTTATAGATTGATAATAACGAATCTAATTGTTTCTCACTTGGTGGAGCTGTAACATGATTTGCGTGATCGTTAGGATCTGTACTATGATTGTGACCTGGTGTGTGAACATGTGGTGCCTGAGCAAAACCACTCAAACCAATCATTAAAACCAAAATGGTAATTAAGTTTTCTTTTTTCTTTTTTACAACTTCTAATTTGCGTTTTAAATCAGCAAAACGAGAATGTTTTGTAAACATAATTGCCATCAATCCGAAAAATAACATAAAATATCCTAAATAAGTGATTGAAGTTCCCCACCAATCGTGGTTTACAGACAATACTGTTCCTTTTTCGTCCGGATCAAATGAAGATTGAAAAAAACGATAACCTTTGTGATCTAAAACGTGATTCATATAAATACGGGCATCAAAAGTTTCTGAAGAATCCTGAACGGTTACCTGACTTTCAAAAGCCGAATAACTTTTCTCAGTTCCAGGATATTTTGTGGCAATAAAATCGTTTAACTTTATTTTGAAAGGCAAAATATAAGCTTTACTTCCGTAGAATAAACTATATTCTACTTTACCAATTTTCACTGTTTGAGGCTCTCCTACACTACCTTTAGAACCTAAAAGTCTTACTTGTTTTTCCTGACCTTCGGCTTTAACTTTTACAATTACAGCATCAGTGTGAGATTTAGCTTTATAATCGTTATTTGACTCATAATCAACAGTTCCTTTTACAGCAGGATCCGGAAATACGATTCTAATATCACCAATACTATATAATGAACGCATCATTAAGGGCTGAACATTATCTTTGGTTACGTCTCCCTGCAATTTATCTGCCATTCGCATAAACTTTCCTTCAAAAGGAGTTTGAATGGTATATTTTTCACCTTTAGTGTTGATGTTAATAGCACCGTCTGTTGGTTTATTCAAAGCAAATAAAACGTTGTGAATATTTTGAACTTCCCCTTCTTTTAAGAAATGTTCTTCACGTCCGCCGGCACCAGCTTCAACAAGTTTTAGGTATAAAGTTCCGTTTGCAGAAGGTTTAATGGTTTCTTTAGCCCCCATAATATAGTTGACATAGGTAACTTCAAAAGGAGTTTCGTCAAATTTGCCCGAAAGCGTAAAATCGTTATTGGTTACTGGCGAAAACAATAAGTGTTTCTCAAAAACCCTACGTTTCATTTCGCCTTTGTATTCCCCGTCTGCAAATACAGTTAAGAATGTTTTATCTGAATAAACCTGGTTTTCGGCAGCTCCTTCACGAATTGGCATCATTCCTTCGTAACTGATATAACGTGTAATAAAAGCTCCTAAAAGAATAAAGATAAAAGCAACATGAAGTAATAGAGTTGCCCATTTTTCTTTTTTTAATAATTGGTAACGTTTGATGTTTCCGAAGAAATTGATCATAAAGAAGACCATTATAGCTTCAAACCACCATGTATTGTAAATTAAAATTCTGGCTGTATCAGTATTGTACTTACTTTCGATAAAAGTTCCAACACCCATTGCGATTGCAAATGTTAAAAAAAGAACAGACATTAAACGTGTAGAAAACAAAAAAGAGAATATTTTTTTATCCATTTTTAAGGAATTACATTGTATATAAAGTGCCACAAAAGTACTTAAAAATGTTGATTAGAGATACGCGTAATTTGTTAATAAAAACCAAATATACCAATCTAGTATATAGGCCACAGATTACTTAGATTAAAAAATTATCACTTTTTCACTTCAGTTTCTCTTATTTTGCATGAGACAAAATTGATAAATAAATCGAAATCAGTTTAATCTGTGTAATATGTGGCCAAACTTTTGGATGCCTATTCTATTTGTAGAAAGTAATATACTTTTTTCTAAAATTATTTCATTTTTTGTTCAATTTTTAGAAGTCTTTCTGAAAGTGTTTTAAATGATTTATTTTCTTCTTTTAATACCTCAATTTCTTTTGATTGCTGAATAGAGTATAATGTCAGTTCTTCTATTTTCTGCAAAAGTTTAGCATTCATTTCTCCCAAATTAATTCCATCTTTTAAGACTTCATTTTCACTTGGGATATTCTCTAAATGACCTTTTTCGTTGATGTGTTTCTCTACTTCTGCTAACGTTGGCAAATTATATTCTTTTTTAAATACAAAATCTGACCAGCCAATCATATCTACTTTTACTTCTTTAGAATGAATTGTTCCGTTTACGTCTAGTTTATTTTGAGGGTTTGTTGTGCCAATACCTACATTACCAGAACCAGTAATTCTCATTTGCTCACTACAAAAAGAATTAGTTTCATTTCTTGTGGCAAAAACCATTGCTGCTGATGGTTTTGAGCTTGTAGAGGCATTATCTGTTGTCATATCTAAATAACCTACCATTTTAAAACTTGAAGAAGTATTTGGTAATGCCCATGTTAAAGTCCCTATAGAGCTATTAGGAAGATTTGCTCCTGAGGATAAAATAATATGCGATTGAGAATGTACTGTTGTGTTTGAATTACTTACTTCAATGACTTTGTTATTTCCTCCATGTTCATAAAAAGATGGACTAGATGTCCCAATACCAATATTCCCATTTATAATTTGATCTCCAACAAAATTATTTGTTCCTCTGGTTGCAACTTCTATCCATGCAGGATTAGTAGAAGTTCCTAATTTCCTAAAAAACAATCTATCATTTTCAGATAATGAAGATGCAATTTGTAATTGATAATTATAAGCAGGATTACCATGTCTACTTATTAATATGTGACTCCAATTATGACTTACATCAGGGATCCCTCCAATAGCAAATTGACCAGTATACGCACCTGACATAAGAGGAATCGTATAATCACTAATACCAGGTGCTAGACCATCTCCTATTTGTTGAGAAAAAGCAAGTGAATTAATAAATAAGATAGTCGCTATTGTAAATATTCTTTTCATTATTTTATTGTATTTTTAAGTTCTATAATTGTGTTCTCTAATTCGGATTGTTTATTCTTCATTTGAGAATTTTCTCTTTTTATTTCAATATTATCTTTTTTCATTTCAATCATATAGAGAGTCAATTCTTCGATTTTCTGCAAAAGTTTCGCATTCATTTCTCCCAAGTTAATTCCATCTTTTAAAACTTCTTCTTCACTTGGGATATTTTCTAAATGCCCTTTTTCATTAATGTGTTTTTCTACTTCTGCTAACGTTGGCAAATTATACTCTTTTTTAAAGACAAAATCAGACCAGCCAATCATATCAACTTTTACTTCTTTAGAATGAATTGTGCCGTTTACATCTAATTTATTATTTGGAGTTAATGTTCCTAAACCGAGATTACCAGTTGGTGTTAATATTAATGGAGTAATTGTTTCAACTTTACTCCCATCCCAATATGATGTTTGCAGTCTAAAACCTGATCCTGTTTGCGCGTTATCTGATCCGAAATTATCAATAATAGTTTTATACGATCTATCATTCCAAAGTTGGTTTAAGACTAAACTTGCACCGTCTCCAGCCCAAGTAGAACCTATAAGATTAACAATAGCCTTTCCTCCTGCGTTTAGAGTAGTTTTTCGAACATCAAGTAAACCAATTGGAGTATCTGTACCAATACCAAGATTTCCGTTTACAATCTGATTTCCTATAAAAGTATTTGTACCCCGTGTTGCAAGTTCTATCCATGCAGGATTTTGAGAAGTTAAATTAGCAATAGCTAACTTTCTAAAAAATACTCTATCATTTTCCAAAAATGAAGAGGCCATTTGTAGTTGAAAATTATAATTAGGATTACCTTGTCTTATGACAAGAAGATGTTGCCAACCATAAGGGTCTGGTGTAGTTCCAGCAGTAATATCTAAACCACTATACGACCCAGATTTTAATGGAATTGTAAAATCGGTTATGATAGGAGCATATCCATCTCCAATTTGTTGAGAAAAGGTTATTGAAGTAATAAGTAAGAAAACTGCTATTGTAGTTATTTTTTTCATTATTTGAATTTATTTTTAAGTTCTTTCTTGTTTTATATTTAGTACATTATTTTGATGGCAAAAACATACCAAAAGTTAATCTTTTTTTAGCTTTTATTATAAGTATTTATCTTACTTGTAATTTTATTTAAAAACATATCTCTTTAAAATTTATCAGTCCTAATTTAAAAGCATTATTCTTTAAAAAAAATAATGCTAATTTTGCGCTATGACTCGAATAACGATAATTGGTTCCGGAAATGTTGCACAACATTTGATAAAAGCTTTCACTAAAAGCGAGGCTGTCGAAATTGTACAGGTATTTTCGAGAAAAAAAGAAGCTTTGGTTTCTGTAATTGGTTTTGATAAAATTGTAAATAATTTTGAGGAATTAATTGAAGCCGATTTATACATTATCGCAGTTTCAGACAAGGCAATTTCAGAAATTTCTAAGCAATTGCCTTTTCAAAACCGTATTGTGGTTCATACTTCGGGCGCAGCTTCACTTGATGTTTTAGATCCAAAAAACAGAAAAGGCGTATTTTATCCCCTTCAAACATTTTCTAAAAGCAAAGAAATTGATTTTTCTACAATTCCGATGTGTTTGGAAGCTGAAAATACTTTTGATTTTCGTGTTTTAGAAACTGTCGCAAAAAGTATTTCAAATGCAGTTTTCCCAATTAATTCAGATCAAAGAAAAGCTTTGCATGTTGCAGCTGTTTTTGTAAACAATTTTACGAATCATCTATATCAAGTTGGTCAGGAAATTTGCAACGAACATCAGGTTCCATTTGAGGTTTTAAAGCCATTAATTCAGGAAACAGCCGAAAAAATAAAAACTCTGGATCCAATTGATGCACAGACAGGTCCTGCAAAACGCAACGATTCTAACACAATTGAAGCGCATTTGAAGTATTTAACAAATGAAAATCAAAAGAATATATATAAACTACTAACACAATCTATACAAGATAATGGCAAAAAGTTATAAAGAAATAATGAATGATATTACAACATTTGTTTTTGATGTTGATGGCGTACTAACAGACAGTTCTGTTTTTGTAACCAATGAGGGAGAAATTCTTCGCACGATGAATATTCGTGATGGTTATGCAATGAAAGCAGCTGTAGAAAGTGGCTATAATGTTTGCATTATTTCTGGCGGAAGCAACGAAGGCGTTCGCGTGAGACTACGTAATTTAGGAATCACCGACATTCATTTAGGTACTCCTGACAAAGTCGAAACCTTTAAGGAATATACAAATGTTTACAATATAAATCCGGAACAAGTGTTATATATGGGTGATGATATTCCTGATTTTCATGTAATGAAATTAGTAGGATTGCCAACCTGCCCTCAAGATGCAAGTCCTGAAATCAAAAATATTTGCCGTTATATTTCGCATGTAAAAGGCGGAAAAGGTGCCGCACGCGATGTTATCGAGCAAGTAATGAAAGTACAAGGAAAATGGATGGAACATTTTAGCGGGAAACACGATTAATTCATAATTAATTAATTATGAATTATAAATTACTTGTGATAATTTTTAATCGAAGTTTTTAATCATAATCGTAATGCTGTCTTTGTCAAGGTTTTAAAACTTTGGCAAAGATTTTCAAGTCAAGAAAAACCTTAGAATCTTAGTAACTTAGCCACTTATAACCTTTAAGAAAGAACCTTATAAAAAATGAAATTCCTTAAACTCATTCGCTACCAAAACTTACTGATGCTTGCTTTTATGCAGTTTCTGTTTCGTTATGCCTTTTTAAAACAGCAAAATATTCCTTTGGCCTTAACAGGTATTCAATATGGATTATTGGTTTTAAGTACTGTTTTATTGGCTGCAGCAGGTTATGTAATTAATAATATATATGATGTTGCAACTGATACGATCAATAAACCAAATGATGTTGTTATTGGTAAAGGAATTTCTGAGACAATGGCGTACAACATCTATTTTGGATTAAATGTTACGGGCGTCGCTATTGGTTTTTACTTATCAAATGTTATTTTGAGACCTGGTTTTGCAACCATTTTTATTTTGATCGCTTCAATGCTTTACTTCTATTCTACAACATTAAAACAAATTATGATTGTTGGTAATATTGTTGTTGCATTGACGCTGGCATTGAGTGTTATTATTATTGGTGTTTTTGATGTTTTTCCGGCAACCAATTCTGAAAATCAGGCGCAAATGGCAAGCTTGTTTTCGATTTTGACCGATTATGCTTTGTTTGCTTTTATGATTAATTTTATTAGAGAGATCGTTAAAGATATTGAAGATGTAAACGGTGATTATAATCAAGGAATGAGTACCTTACCAATCGCAATTGGAATTAGCAGAGCTGCAAAAGTAGCTTCGGGGTTGGCAATTATTCCGTTTCTTTTATGTTTACTTTATATCAATACCTATTTTCTCAAAAACAACCTTATTTTCGTTACTCTTTATGCATTTGCCTTTGTTCTGGCTCCGTTATTGTACTTTATCGTTAAAGTATTTAGCGCAAAATCTCCAAAAGAATTTCACCATTTGAGTACCGTTTTAAAACTGATTTTGCTTTTCGGAATTTTATCAATTCTGGTTATCACCTTAAATATTCATTACAATGCTTAAAGAAAAACTAAAAAAATATACCATAATTCTAGCTTCAGGATCGCCAAGAAGACAACAGTTTTTTAAAGACTTAAATCTTGATTTTGAAATAAGATTAAAAGATATCGAAGAAGTATATCCGCCTGAATTAAAAGGTGTAGAAATTACAGATTATCTGGCTGAATTAAAAGCTAATGCGTTTGAAGGGGAATTAAAAGAAAACGAAATTTTGGTTACCAGCGATACCATTGTCTGGCACCAGGATAAAGCATTAGGAAAACCAAAAAATGCCGAAGAAGCCTTTGCAATGATCAAATCAATGTCAAATGAGACACACGATGTGATTACTTCGGTTTGTTTTAAAACAAGTACCACTTCTACTCTATTGCATGATATTACAAAGGTAACTTTCAATGATTTAACAGACGAAGCTATTTTATATTATATAGACAACTATAAACCTTATGATAAAGCCGGTGCTTATGGTATTCAGGAATGGTTTGGTTTTATGGCAGTTGCAAAAGTCGAAGGTTCTTATACCAATGTCATGGGACTGCCAACCGCTAAAGTTTACGAATATTTGAGTACTTTAGTGTAAAAAATTATTTATGTTTTCTTTAAAAGAATATAGCCAGGAAATATTAAGCACCATAATTGTTCTCTTTGTTTTAGTGGCATTGAGAGTTGTAATTGCAAAATTAATCCGTCGTTATGCCAGTACAAGTCAGTTATTAGAACATCGAACTAATTTAGTCATCAAATACATTCATATATTAATGAATATATTAGTTGCTATAAGTCTGATTGTAATTTGGGGCGTTAAAACCGAGGATATTTTTATAACAGTTTCGTCAATTACAACTGTTATTGGCGTTGCAATGTTTGCACAATGGTCTATACTCAGCAATATTACTTCGGGAATGATTTTGTTTTTTTCATTCCCATTTAGAATTGGAGATACAATCAAAATTCACGATAAAGATTTTCCTATCGAAGCCGAAATTGAAGATATTAGCGCTTTCCATGTCAATTTAAGAACAAAGGAAGGTGAACGAATTATTTTTCCAAACAATTTATTATTACAAAAAGGCATTTCGATTATGCCGACACAATATGAAAACAAGGAGTTTTTTGATTAGCATTTTAAGGCGAATTTTATAAATTACAAGAAAAAAATAAAACATTTTTCTGCTATAAAAACATAATTTTACTTAACCACGCTTAGTTTTCTTAAAAACCTCATAAAAAGATTCAATCCATTAAATTGCCATTCAATTAAAAAGGATTATTACTAATACGTTTTATTTTCTTATATTGAACTATGAATCATTTGTAAGCCAGTCAAAAACTATCTAATGTTTGTAAACAGAAAAATAATTATTTTTATTCTATTATGCTTTTGTTTACAAAGCACCTATGCTCAGGTTATTAAACAAAAAAAAGACAGTACTGAAATTTACAATAGAATTAGAAATTATTCTAAAAAGAATAAGTTTACACAAAGTCTTCACAATCTATTTTTTAAAGCCAATAAACCCCGAAAAAAAGAGGAACTTCTTGCAGTTGATACAACAAATTTTAATGGCAAAATTATCCGAAAGATAAACATCGTAACGCTCGATCCTTTTGGTTATTCTGTTACAGATACTACTAGGGAGCCTCGAAACTGGGGAGAAAGAACCGGAAACAGATTGCATTTAAAAACAAAAAAATTTGCAATTTATAATCTCCTGTTATTCAGGAAAAACACACCTTATAATACTTATAAAGTACAGGAATCTGAACGTTTGATTCGGGCTCAAAAGTATGTTACTGCGGTTCAAATCTCGAATCAACTAGCAGGTGTAGCGTCAGATTCTGTCGATGTTACTATTCGTGTTTTAGATTCGTGGAGTACAATTCCAAGGTTTGCAATATCGAGTAATCAAGTTTCATTTGGAATAAAAGAAAAAGACTTCTTTGGTGCGGGGCAACAGCTTGAATATCGATTTACCAATAGGTTTAAGGATGGTAAAGATGCCAACGAAGCTACCTACACTATTCCAAACATTAAAAACACATATATAAGTACAACCTTAAACTATAAAATAGACCTAGATAACAACTACAACAAAAGTATAGATTTCGAACGTGCATTTTATTCTCCTTTAACCAAATGGGCAGGCGGTATTTATGTGGGGCAAAATTTCAGAAAAGATACTTTGCAGGCTCCTGATCTCACGTATGCCATTCAGCTTTTTAAATATAATTTTCAGGATTTTTGGGGAGGAAAAGCATCAAAGGTTTTTGAAGACGAAACAAACGGAATCACCAATCTAATTGTTTCCGGACGTTTTTTGAATGTCAATTATAGCGAAACTCCTTCTGAGCTTTACGATCCCACACATTTCTATTCTGATGAAAAACTACTTCTGAGCGGAATTGGAATCAATACTCGTAAATTTATCAAAGACAGCTATATTTTTAGAAATGGTCAGACAGAAGACGTTCCTACTGGGAGAATTTATGGCATTACATTGGGTTACCAATATAAAAATACCATGTGGCGTCCTTATATAGGTGGTCAGTTTTCTTTTGGGAATTATTATAAATGGGGATTTTTAAGTACTAATTTTGAAGCGGGGACCTTCTTTCGTAATTCAAAAACCTACCAAACGGCATTTTTATTTGAGTCTAATTACTTCACTAAGCTCTTTAGTATAGGAAACTGGAAACTAAGACAATTTATTAATCCTAAAATAGTTATTGGTGCAAACCATGAGAATATTATTGGGGATCAGCTTAATATAAACGGGCGAAATGGTTTAGCCGGTTTTAATAGTGCAATATATGGAACCAATAAAATGGTTTTGTCATTGCAAACCCAGACTTATTCTCCTTACCCTATTTTAGGATTTCGTATGAATCCATTTTTTAACTATTCTATTGCAGTATTAGGAAGACCAAATGATGCAATGGGACGTAACAAAGCATATTCAAAAGTAACTTTAGGGGTATTAATCAGTAATGATTACTTAGTATTTAGTTCCTTTCAGCTTTCGTTGTCATATTACCCAACAATACCTTATGAGGGAAATAATGTTTTTAAAACTAATACCTATGAAACTAGCGATTTTGGCTTACAAAGTTTTGAACTCGCAAAGCCAAGAATTGTTGAATATAAATAACTAAAAAAACTTCATCTTTTTTTATTTTCTTAAAATTTCCAAAACAATTTAAAAATCAAACATTTACATTAAAAATAGATAATTAATACTCGATGAAAAGCATAATTTATCCGACGAAATGCATTTTATTTTTATTTTTGGCACAGTATATGAATATCTCTATACAGAACAAATTTTTAAACTAAAAAAAATGAAAACAATAAAAATAGCAATCGTTGGTTTATTCCTTTTGGTTGCAAGTGCTACTCAAGCGCAGGTATCAATAAACGTTAATATAGGGACTCCTCCAGCTTGGGGACCTGCAGGATATGCTGAAATGGAATATTACTATTTGCCGGATATCGAAGCTTATTACGATGTTAGAGCTTCTCAGTTTATTTATTTTGGTGGAGGAAGATGGATTCGAACAACTTATTTGCCTAGACAATATAGAAACTATGACTTGTACGGAGGTTACAAAGTAGTTTTGAATGATTACCATGGTAGAACTCCATACGCTTATTTTGATCGCCACAGAGTAGAATATTATAAAGGATATCACGGAGCACCTCAAAGATGTTATCAGCCAAGAGATGTTTCATATGGTTACAACGATCGTTATGATGATCGCAGAGATGATAGATATTATGATAAAAAACATTATAACAAACACGACAGACGTGACGATGATGATGACGATCGTGATCATGATGATCACGGTAAACATAATGGCCGTGGTCACGGAAGAAGATAATACAATTGCCAAATAATTAATTTTCAACATAAAAGAGTATCAGGATATTGATACTCTTTTTTTATGCATACAGGATACTTTTGTTGTGTGTTAGAGAACAAAGTGAAGTAATTTTCTGTAATTCTAAAAAATACCGCCTGATTTAAATTATTTAGATCAATACTCTTAAAAGCTGCCAGACAAAATCTGGTAGCTTTTTTTTATCATTTTTCTTAAAAAAGCAAATCAATAACCAAACATTAACATTTCATTTAAATACTGTACAAGGATATAATTAGTATTTTTGAGGCTCTATCAAAAAACACTTAACTACGCTATGCGAAAAATTCAAGTACAAATTCTTCTTATTTTTCTAGCAGGGATTTCCATTTCTTTTGCACAACAACCACAAAAACCAAGTTCAGTCGAAATTTACAATCAAATCAAAAAACTGAACTTCCTGGGCTCTGTTTTATATTTGGCAGCTCATCCCGATGACGAAAATACCCGTTTGATCTCTTATATGGCAAATGAAATGAACGCTAGAGCAGGTTATCTATCCCTAACTCGTGGAGATGGAGGTCAAAATTTAATTGGTCCGCAATTGCGTGAATTATTAGGTGTTATAAGAACTCAGGAATTAATTGAAGCCAGAAAAATTGATGGCGGAGAACAATTTTTTTCGCGAGCGAATGATTTCGGTTATTCAAAAAATCCGGACGAAACTTTAGTAATCTGGGATAAAGATAAAGTTCTTGCTGATGTTGTCTGGACGATTAGAAAGTTTCAGCCGGACGTAATTATAAATCGATTTGATCATCGTTCGCCAGGTACAACGCACGGACATCACACATCATCAGCAATGCTGAGTGTTGAAAGTTTTAAACTTACAAACGATCCAAAAATATATCCGGAACAATTAAAATATGTAAAGCCATGGCAGGTAAAACGCTTGTTTTTTAACCCGTCCTGGTGGTTTTATGGAAGTCAGGAGAGATTTGATGCTGCTGATAAATCAAAATTCACCAGATTAGAAACTGGAGTTTATTATACCGGAATTGGAAAATCAAATCAGGAAATCGCCGCATTAAGCCGCAGTCGTCACCAATCGCAAGGTTTTGGTAGTACTGGATCTCGTGGTACAGAAACCGAATATTTAGAGCTTATTAAAGGAGATAGTCCTATAGAGCGTGATAATTTATTTGATGGAATCGATACTTCGTGGAATCGTGTTAAAAACGGAAAACCTATTGGTGATTTGATTACGACTATTATCGCAAAATACGATTTCAGCAATCCATCAGCAAGTATTCCGGATTTGGTAAAAGCATATAATATGATCGAAGCTTTAGATGATGATCACTGGAAAACTTTAAAATCAACTGCAATAAAAAACATAATCGCATCATGTTCCGGATTATATCTTGAAGCCGTTGCATCTGAGCAGGAAGCAACTCCGGGAAGCACTATTAAACTAAGTCTTGAAGCAATTAACAGATGTTCTGTTGAAATGCAATTGACTAGCATAACTTCATTACCGGATAATAAAAATACAGCGCAAAACATTCTATTAAAGAATAATAACGATCAAAAAATAAACCTGCAAATTCAACTTTCAAACAATATTGAATATACGCAGCCGTATTGGTTAAAAGAAAAAGCCAGCGTAGGAATGTATACCGTTTCTAATCAGGAAAACATTGGAATTCCGGATATTATAAGACAAGTAAAAGTTATTTTTAATGTAAAAATAAACGGAGTTGAAATTCCTTTTGAGCGCACTGTAGTTTACAAATATAATGATGGCGTAAAAGGTGAAATGTATAATTTTCTGGATATAGTTCCCGAAGTTACAACCTCAGTTCTTGAGAAAGTTTTAATTTTTGGAAGTACAAAAAGTAAAATGGTTCCTGTAAAAGTACGTGCTGGAAAAGACGGAATCAAAGGAAATTTACAATTAGAATTACCTAAAAGCTGGGATGTTTCTCCAAAAGAAATTCCATTTACCTTAGAGAAAAAAGGAAACGAGCAAATCTTTTATTTTGAAGTTACACCACCCGTAAATCCGGAAGAAGTTGTTGCAAAAAGCATTGTAATTGTAGACAATAAACGTTTTGACAAAGACGAAACGATTATTGATTACCCTCATATTACCAAACAAATGGTTTTAAAACCCGCTGAATCAAAATGCATTAGAATTGATTTAAAAACTAATGGAGATTCCATTGCTTACATCATGGGTGCCGGCGACGAAGTTCCGGAAAGTTTAGCACAAATGGGCTATAAAGTTTCGGTTATAAAACCCGAAGAAATTACACCTGAAAAATTAGATTCTTTTAACGTTGTAATTACCGGAATCCGTGCTTATAATACCGTAAACGCTTTAGCTAATAAGCAAAATATCCTTTTTAATTTTGTAAAAAGCGGTAAAAATATGATTGTGCAATACAATACTTATGGCAAAACCGTAACAGATCAAATTGCACCCTATTCATTAAAAATCTCGAACGATCGTGTAACCGAAGAAAATGCTAAAGTGACTTTTCTGGCACCAACTCACCCAATTTTGAATACACCAAATAAAATCAGCACAAAAGATTTTGAAGGCTGGACACAAGAACAAGGTTTGTATTATCCTGATCAATATGATCCTGCCTTTACTCCTATTCTATCTTCACACGATAAAGGAGAATCTGCTAAGAATGGAGCATTATTGGTAGCACCGTACGGAAAAGGATACTATATTTACACTGGTTTAAGCTTTTTTAGAGAATTGCCAGAAGGTGTTGCAGGCGCATATCGATTACTATCGAATATGATTTCCTTAAAACAGCCAATAGAAGCTCCAAAACAAGAATTAAAGAAATAAAACATTCATAAAAATGATAGTTAAAAAAGTAAAAAAATGGAAAAAAAGCTACACCTATGTTTTGGTAGCGAACGCAATTTACATTTTGATTTTTTTCTTAATCATGCAATTATACTCATAACCTATGCAACTATTTGATTGGATCGTACTAATTGTTACACTTTTATTTATTGTTGGGTACGGCTCCTGGAAAACAAAAGGAAGTAAAAATGTCGAGGATTTTATCTTAGGAAACAACGAAACCCCTTGGTACACTGTCGGGCTTTCTGTTATGGCAACACAAGCCAGTGCCATTACTTTTCTTTCTACTCCGGGACAAGCTTATCATGACGGGATGGGCTTTGTACAATTCTATTTCGGATTGCCAATTGCAATGATTGTTATTTGTTTGACTTTTATTCCATTATACCATAAAAACAAAGTATTTACCGCTTATGAGTTTCTTGAAAAGCGATTCGATTTAAAAACACGTTCATTGGCTGCGATTCTGTTTTTGGTTCAAAGAGGTCTAGGAACCGGATTGACCATTTATGCTCCTGCCATTATCTTGTCTGCGCTTTTGGGTTGGAATTTAACTTTGATGAATGTTATAATTGGCGTTCTCGTAATTATTTACACCTTTTCAGGAGGAACAAAAGCCGTAAACGTAACGCAAAAACAACAGATGTTTGTAATCATGTCAGGAATGTTTATTACATTTTTTCTGATCCTTCATTATTTACCAAACGATATGACTTTTACAAGTGCCCTACATATTGCAGGCGCAAATGACAAAATGAATATTGTAGATTTCTCTTTTGATCCTGAAGAAAAATATACTTTTTGGAGTGGAATTACAGGAGGTTTCTTTCTTGCTCTGGCCTATTTTGGAACCGATCAATCTCAGGTTGGCCGTTATTTATCGGGAAAATCGATTCGCGAAAGTCAAATGGGATTAATCATGAACGGGCTTCTAAAAGTACCAATGCAGTTCTTTATTCTATTAACGGGAGTTATGGTTTTTGTCTTTTTTCAATTCAATCCAGTTCCGTTAAATTTTAATCCGAATAATAAAACTGTTATTGAAAAATCGGCTTACAAAGAAGAATATCATGTTTTAGAAAAGAAATTAAGCACACTTTCAGAAGATAAAAAAGTTATCAATTTATTATACATCGATCAGTTGAATCAGGATTTTGACAATCCGATTTTGCGAAAAGAATTGGTTACATTATCAAATAAAGAAAAAGACTTGCGTGATCGCGCCAAAGAAATTATCTTAAAAGCTGACCCGACCAGTGAAACAAACGATAAAGATTATGTGTTTTTCCATTTCATCTTACATTACTTGCCAAAAGGATTGATTGGTTTGTTATTAGCGGTAATTCTTTCAGCAGCAATGTCATCAACGGCTTCAGGATTAAATGCTTTGGCTTCAACAACAGCAGTCGACATTTACATGCGAAATCTTAAAACCGAAAAATCAGAGAAGCATTATCTACATGCCACAAAATTCTTCACCTTATTCTGGGGAATTGTAGCGATTCTGTTTGCTTGCGTAGGGACTTTGTTTGAAAATCTTATTCAATTAGTAAATATTGTTGGATCTATTTTCTACGGAACCGTTTTAGGAATCTTTTTAGTTGGATTTTATCTGCGTCGTGTAAAAGCAAAAGCAATGTTTTACAGTGCCATTATCAGTCAGACAACAATTTTCGTTATTTATTATTTCATGATTTATAAAGAAGAAAAATTGGGTTATTTATGGCTGAACTTTATTGGAGCTATGTTGACTATTATTTTAGCGTTGTTTATGCAAGTTGCATTTCTTAAAAATGAACCGGATTCCGAGGAAGTTGTTTTGGAGTAATTTAAACAATGTTATAAATGTAAAATTTGTTTAACTAAATCATTTGCTGAAATGAAGAATAAAAGACAAATTATAAAAACATTAAAAAGATTATGGTTTTTCCTTGCCGTTTCATTTACTATTTGGTTGGTTTATTCTTATCAATCACATGGAGTTTCAAGTTCATATTTAGAAAGTAATGATAAAATCAGCGTAGAAGATTCTGAAAATTATTTTTTGTTTGAGCCAAAACTAGCTTATCAAAAAGTGTTTATTTTTTATCCCGGAGCAATGGTTGACCCTAAAGCATATGTTCCGTTATGCAGAAAGATTTCAGAAAATGGAATAAAGGTTTATTTGATTAAAATGCCTTGGAGATTAGCATCTAAGGGATATGAAATTCCAAAGCAACTTGATTTATTTGCAGATAAAAACAAAGAATACATTTTGGCCGGTCATTCACAAGGAGGGAAAATGGCAGCTCAATTTGTCAAAGAAAACCCTGATTTAATTGATAGACTAATTTTAATTGGTACAACACATCCAAGAGATATTTCGCTTGCAGACAGTAAAATTCCAATATTAAAAATATTTGGTTCAGATGATGGCGTTGCAGATGAAGAAACTATTCTAAAAAACAAATCCAAGCTTCCTATCACTACAAAATTTATAAAAATTGAAGGCGCCAATCATGCCCAGTTTGGTTATTATGGCTTTCAGTTTGGAGATAATTCAGCCAGAATTTCAAGAGATCAGCAACAAGCCGAAACATTAAAAAATATAATAGATTTTATAAATCACTAATATAACTTTGAAAATAGTAGTTTAAAAAGATCATTAAACTCACAATTTCATAACACAAATTTTGAAGAAGTTGTTTTGGAGTAAATATCGATTAAAATAGACAATTTCTGATTATTACAATACATATCTAAGAAATGACAAAACAAGAATTCTTATTCCGTCTAAAAAATGCCAGTTTAGTAGCTCTTAAATTTGCAGAACGTTATGTTACAGATAAACTAACAAATGATTTCAAATACAATGTAATTTTCACTCCCGCAGATGATAAGAATACTTCTACTAAATTCGATACTTATCCTGATGATGAAGGAATTATAAAATTAAATTTAACCGAAATTGAAGTAATTGATTTGCTTTGTAGAAACAATAAAATTCCTATTTGGATTGATATAAGTGTCCTAAAATCTAGTAGAAAAAGTACAACTTTAAACCTTTTATGTGCTGGAAGATATAGCAACGATGAAGAAGAATTTTATTATAACGATAATGAATCAGGGCCATTTGGTATTAAAAGCCCAACATTTCCTATTGGATATAAAGAAGGCGAAAAATTTAGCTTAAAAAAAAGTAACTTTTTACGAAGATTAGATTTAATTTATTATAAAATAATAAATCCTAGAAGCTTATACTAAATCAAATAATTTCCTTTGTAATTCATCTATTGAATATTTGTAATAAAAAAGTGCTATTTTAGTATTGTTCAAAACAAAACTATTTAATGAAAGATTTAAAAAAATACAGCAATAAAACTAAAGCTGCTTATATTTTACTGGTTGTGATGCTTGTAATTTTATTAGGTAATTTTAATACGTTACAAAATTCAAAAAACGTAAACGAAAATATTAACGCTATTTTTAATGATCGCTTAGTTGTTGCACATTATATTTTTCAATATTCTAAAGAACTTCATTACATAAAAGCCGAAGCCGAAAAATTAGATCTAAGCGACAATACCAAAAAAGACGAAATTATTCATACTCTGAATATTATCCATAATATTGATGATTTGTATGCCAAGACCGTTTTAACAAATACAGAAAAGCAATATTTTGATACTTTTTTAATCTCTTGCAAAGAAATAAACAATCATGTTTCCAGTAAAAATTGGGGCAAAATTGCCGCTTTGAGTCAGGAAGCCTTAACTACATTAGAATCTTTATCAGAAATTCAAATTAAGGAAGGAAAAGCAAAACTGGCAAGCGCAAATGCAATGTATAACAAGAACAATAGTCTGGGGCAATTGCAAATTGCGCTGCTTATCATTTTGGGCGGAATTACTTTTTATCTCTTAATTGTAAAGAAAATTAAGCGAAGCATCAAAATTCCGGAACCTCCAAGCTTGAATTAATTATCTCAGTTTTCTATCTTCTTCTTTGATTGCAAGATCATTTATACTGGCAAATCTCTTTTGCATTAAACCATTAGAATCAAATTCCCAGTTTTCATTTCCGTATGCTCTAAACCAATTTCCTTCAAGGTTTTGATATTCGTATTCGAATCTAACAGCAATTCTGTTTTCAGTATGCGCCCAATATTCTTTTTTCAGTTTATAATTTTTCTCTTTTTGCCATTTTTGGGTCAGGAAATTAATTATTTCTTCCCTTCCGTTTACAAATTGATCTCTATTTCGCCATTCGCTGTCGACTGTATATGCTTTTGAAACTTTTTCGGGATCCTGACTGTTCCATGCATTTTCTGCTAACTGAATTTTTTCTAATGCCGTTTCATAAGTGAAAGGTGGCAATGGTAGTTTCTGTTCCATTTTTATAAAATTAAAGTTTGAATGATTTTTTTTGATTGTTCTATAAGATCGTTTGATTTAAATAACTGGCTTTCGATAATACAGCTTTCAAAAAGTAAATAAACATGAGCCGCGAGAAGCTCGTCATTGAGAATATTTTTAAAATAATTTCGTAGATCAGATTTATGGTTTTGAATTACGTTAAGCACTTTTACATTATCTGACGGGATTTCAGAAAGTATATTTAGAAAACTACAACCTCTAAAATTTTCTTTCTGATTCATAAATATCAAAAAATCAAAAGAAGACAGAGCTTTTACTTTTGAGTCTTTTTTACTTAAAGAGAATTTTTCCAATTCATTAAACCAATAATCATGACGCTGATTTAAAAAAGCGACACATAAATCTTCCTTAGATTTAAAGTGCTGATAAAAACTTGCTTTTGCTACTTTAGCTTCTTCAATTATCTGATTTATACCAGTGGCATTATATCCTTGTTTATGAAATAAAACAAAAGCTTTGTCTAAAATTCGTTCTTTTGGTAACATTAGTTTGATGAATTAGAAGTACAAAGATATAAAAATTTAAAACAAACAGACAAGTCTGTCTATGTTATTTCAAAAAAAATCCTTAACCTCAATATTGTCATTTCGAGGAACGAGAAATGACAAAACACTATTAAATAAAAAAAATCCAAATCCCAATATTTAATTGGAATTTGGATTTTAAAATTTGGAATTTAATAATGCTAAAGAATTATTATCTGCTCCATTCAGCGATACTATCTTTATTTAATTTTACGTAATCTTGATTGTTAGCAGCTTCTGCAGCAGCAAGTGACGCTTTTGCAGTTTCTACAGCTCCTTTTTTATCTCCTTGTTTTGCCTGAATCTGAGATTTTAATCTTAAAATAAAGTATGGTTTTTCAGTACTCATATCTAATGATTTATCTACATAAGTTCTGGCTGTTTCAATGTTTCCATTTGATTGAAACAAATATTGAGCAGCAGCAAAATAGTCATTTGAAGTTGGTCCGCCTAAAACTTTCTCGATACTTGCTGTAGCATTTTTTGCAGTTGGAACTTCAAATTTTAAAGCAATATGAGAGTTTTCCCAAGCCATTTCTAAATATCCAAAGTTAGGATCTAAACTATTAATACCAATTGTAAAAGTCTCAACCGGAGTTGGTAATGCATTTTCTTTTACAGTAGTTCTTAAAGCAACATATGCATCGCTCCAGTTTTCAGGTAATCCCCAGTTGTCTGTAGAAAGGTAAAAAATCACTTCCCAGCTTTCAATTTTAGGAATAGTATAAATTGCATATTTTCCTTTTTTCAAAGTTTTACCATCAATTACAACATCATCACCAAAATTAATAACTGTGTTTTCGTTAGCACCTGTTCTCCATAATTTACCAAACGGAACCAAATTTCCGAATACTGCTCTACCTCTCGCGCATGGTCTTGAATATGTAACTTCAACATCAGTCAAACCAACTGTTTGTTTAATATATCCTTTCGGACTCGCTTGTGGTGTCTTTATTTGTGCTTCTGTAGCAAAAGGAGCCAAAATAATGGCTAATGCAATAAGTAGTTTTTTCATGTGTGAGTTTATTTTGTTTGTCCAAATTTACAAATTCAATTAGGGAAGAGATGTTAAATTTAACTTAATTCAAGTGTCTAATTGTGATATTTTTTGAGCATCTAATTCATTAAAATGATTGATAATCAAATCAGCATCAGACAAGTCTTGTAATTTAGAATGCTGGCTGTTATATCCCACACAATAAATTCCTGCCGCCTTTGCCGCTTTAACTCCATTTGTACTGTCTTCAATGATGATGCAATTTTCTTTTGGCGCTTTTGACAACGAGGCTGCATATAAAAAAATCGCCGGATTTGGTTTTGATTGCGGAAAATCTTCACCACTTACAATATCCGTAAAATATTGATGTAAATTGAATCTGGTAAAAACACGCTCGATCGTTACTTTTGAAGCCGATGAAGCAAGAATTAATTGTATTCCGTTAGCATACAAATCTTTAATCAAATCCTCTACACCTTCTAACAAGTACAAATCTTCTTTGGTATCAAAAGCATCGTTAAAAATACTTCTTTTTCTTTGAATCAAATCTTCTACTTCGTGCTCTATTGTTGGGAAAAATCCCTTCAAAGTCTGGAATGTATTCCGAGTCGAAAATCCGGTAAACGAAGTATACATTTCCTCGGTTACGCTAATATTCAATTCTGAAAATTGTTTGTAATAAGCATAACGGTGAACTGGTTCAGTGTCTACAATTACACCATCCATGTCAAAAATTACTGTTTTTATCATTTTTCTTTAGTTACTAAGGTTCTGAGTTGCTAAGGTTCTAAGTTTTTTAGCTACAAACTTAGTAACTCAGAACCTTAGCAACTTAGTGTCTTTAATTTATTCCTTTTTAAGCAAATGACGGATTACTGTTTCAGCAACATGAAGACCAAACAAACCTGGCATGTAGCTATTAGTTCCGTAAAATGACTTTTTGAAGTTTTTTCCGTCGGTTAATTTTAAGCTTTTTTCATCTTGGATCTCAGAAGAGAAAACAACTTTTAGCTTGTTGATTTTTTCGACTTTTAAACGCTTTCTGATGGTTTTAGAGAAATAACAGTTTATTGTTTTAGAAATATCCGTCACTTTTACTTTTGAAGCCAGCATTTTTCCGCCAGCACCCATACTGCTTATAATTTTTACTCTTTTTCGTTTTGCAGCGATAATTAAATTCAATTTTGGAGTAATACTATCAATACAGTCCAAAACATAATCAAACTCTGGTGAAACGATCTCAAAAGCTCTTTCAGGAGATAAAAATTCCTGAACACGAGTTAGTTTTAATTCCGGATTAATATCCATTAAACGATCTCCAACAATTGTAATTTTTGGCTGACCAACTGTAGAATGCAAAGCAGGTAATTGTCTGTTTATATTGGTAATATCAACTACATCTCCATCAACAATTGTCATGCTCCCTACTCCTGCTCTTGCCAGAAACTCTGCCGCAAATGATCCAACTCCTCCTAAACCTACAACCAAAACATTTGAGTTTTGTAGGTTTTCTAATCCTTCTTTAGTAAATAAAAGTTCGGCTCTTTCTGTCCACTCTGCCATATCTAAATTATTGTTTTTTTTAGTTTAAATTGTTTCATGTTTCAAGTTATTGCTCTGAAACACTTTTTCAAAATTACTTGAGATAATACCTTGTAATTCTTTGATTGTTATATTTTTATATTCTGATGCTAAATCATACACCTGCTGAATGTTTTCTTCAATAGTATCTGTTTCCAGGAAAAATCGATCGTTGGGAATTTCTTGAAAAACAGTTTTTAAATCCGAATTTTTAAGGAGATATTTTCCAAACGAAATATAAAAACCTTCTTTGATAAGCTGACTCGCAATTTGACTATTCTTCGAAAATCCGTGAATAATCATCGGTATCGAAATCTTCATTTTTTTTCTGATGACAATAACTTCCTGAAAAGCCGCAACGCAATGAATTACGACTGGTTTTTGATATTTTTCGGCTAGAGCCAATTGTTTTTCAAAAACTATAATTTGCTGCTCTAACGGAATTTCGATTCGTTTATCTAAACCACATTCGCCAAGAGCAAGACAATTTTTGGTTTGTAATTTTTCTTCAATAATTTTCAAATCGGCATCAATTTGATCTTCCTTAATATACCAAGGATGAATTCCTATCGAATAAAACGGAATTGAAGCATCAAATTCTTGCGGATATTGATTGACCAACTCCAATATATTGGATTGATTTGTAAAGTGATGTGTATGAAAATTGAAGAATTCCATTAATGAAAATTTTTCACTCCTGCTTTTACCTCCACTTTCAAATCGTTCTCTAAAGGAACAAGCGGACAAGAATATTTATGGTTATAAGCACAATATGGATTGTAAGCCTGATTAAAATCTACTGCAATCGTATTTCCTTTTGGAATTTTTAAATCAATATATCTTCCTCCAATATAACTTTCTTTACCACTGGTTAGATCCGAGAAAGGTAAAAACAAATGATCTTTATATTCTTTTGTTTTCGAAAGTTCAATACTTCTATATACGTTTAATTTTAAAGCAACATTATTTAAAGTAAAATATAATGTTCCGTATTTAATATATTTTGGAGTTCTTGTCCCTGTTGTTTTCATTTCAAAAACTTTCTCATCTTGTGCTTTTTCAAATTTTGCAACGACAAAATAGTTACCTGATATTGGGTAAAAATCTAAAGTTTTAAAATTCTTTAAATCTTCTTCCATCAGCGGACTAGTCTTAGCATCAGCATATTCTGAATTAATTTTACTCTGAAATTTTTCAGCATCGCTTTGGTTAAATTTCTTTTGGCTAAAGCCGAAATTAAAAGCCAGCAATAAAACAAGGGCAATGATTTTTTTCATCTTAGAAATTTTCTGCAAAAATAGTTTAAAAGTAACAAAGCACCAACCACAGATCTGTACAAAGTTCCCTAACTTTGTTGCAAATAACCTATTTATAATGCTCAAAACTGCTTTTAGCCACTACATCAATAATTTTAAAGGATTTTCAAGAGAAATTTGGATACTTACAATTGTCACATTTATCAATCGCGCTGGAACAATGGTGCTTCCTTTTTTATCAAAATACTTAAAAGAAGACCTTCATTTTACTTATAATCAAGTGGGTTGGATCATGGTTGCATTTGGTCTTGGATCGATGTTGGGTTCATGGTTGGGTGGAAAATTATCAGACAAAATCGGGTTTTACAAAATCATGGTTTTTAGTTTATTTACAAGCGGAGTCTCTCTTTTCTTTGTACAATATATCACGACATTTTGGGCACTTTGCATTGCCATGTTTGTTTTAATGACCATTGCAGACATGTTTAGGCCTGCAATGTTTGTTTCGTTGGGAGCTTACGCAAAACCAGAAAACAGAACACGAGCCCTGACTTTGGTGCGTTTGGCCGTGAATTTAGGTTTTGCTGCTGGACCTGCTTTAGGAGGTTTAATCATTATGGGCATTGGCTATTCCGGATTATTCTGGGTAGATGGTGCCTCGTGTATTGTTTCGATTTCAATATTTGCATTATTAGTTAAAGAAAAGAAAAAAGTAATTCATGATGATAAAACAGAAAATGGAGCCGATATAAAATCGGTATTTCATGATAAAATCTTTTGGGTATTTTTATTTGTGAGTTTTGTTACTGCAATGATTTTCTTTCAGCTTTTTACAACTCTTCCTTTATATCATAATGAGAAATTTGGTTTATCTGAGTTTCAAACCGGATTATTAATGACTTTAAATGGTCTTTTAATCTTTGCTCTGGAAATGCCAACTGTTGGTTTTATGGAAAGAAAAGGTTTCCCAAAAATAAAAATTATTATTCTGGGATCATTTGTCATGGCACTAAGTTTCTTTTTATTACTAATTAATGTTTGGGCAGGAATTTTGGTCATTTGCATGATTTGTATTTCATTAGGAGAAATCCTGACCTTCCCTTTTTCGAATGCTTTTGCACTAAGTCGTGCACCGCGCGGGCAAGAAGGCAGATATATGGCGCTTTACACCATGAGTTTTAGTTTGGCCCATATTGTAAGTTCTAAAGTTGGTTTCGAAATTATTACTCGTTTAGGCTATCAAATCAATTGGCTTTTTATGGCTTGTATAGGAGTCTTTGCTACACTTTGCTGCTTTTGGATTAAGAAAGAGTTAGTTAAAGAGAAAATTAGCTAAAATCCCCTATTCGATATAAATTTTACCGCAAAGTCACAAAGTTTTTTTTTAGATTGTGGTTAGTAAACGCAAAGTTCACAAAGCTGTCTATTGACAAAGCTTCGCGAACTTTGCGGTTTTATAAAATCATATATAAACTTTGCACACTTTGCGTTTGTATACATATTATATTATAGATAAAAAACTTTGCGCTTTGCGATTAAATTCATTATTCGATATTTTTAATACACACAAAGTACAACTACAATCTTGTCACTTCGATACAAAAACAAGAATAAAATCCGTCAAAATCCGTGCTTTCGCTTTAGCGAATCCGTGTTATCCGTGTGTCACTTTCTCTCCCAGCTTTACGAGTTAAATATTTATAAAAAAAAACTCAACTCACTTTTACTGCTAATTTAAAAGCCTCAAGGGCAGATTTTCTATGCAAAAAAATCATACAAACGTATTTTTTAGTTAAATAACTACTTTTATAGTTGTGTAACTAAAAAAATAGTTGTAAGTTTGATTTAAAATTAGAAAACATGCAAAAGTTAACCAACAAAGAAGAAGAAATCATGCACATTTTATGGAAACTAAAAAAAGCTTTTGTAAAAGAGATTCAGGCAGAAATAACTGAAGATCAACCGCATTATAATACACTTTCGACTATTGTGCGAAATCTCGAAGAGAAAGGTTTTGTGGGACATAATGCTTTTGGAAATACGCATCAATATTATCCTGTAATCACACTCGAAGCCTATAGCAAAAAGTTTATGAATACTGCTATTGATAATTTCTTTAATAGCTCTTATAAAAATATGGTTTCATTTTTTGCCAAAGAAGAGAAAATTTCTGCGGCAGAATTACGTGAAATCCTTGCAATGATTGAATCTCCTAAAGAAGAAAAATAAGCGTTTATGGAAGCACTTTTTATATTTATAGCAAAATCAAGCGGATTGTTACTTTTATTTTTTTGTGGCTATCATTTTTTACTGCGCAAAGAAACATTCTTCAATAGTAACAGATGGTTTTTATTAGCGGGTTTATTAACTTCTGTTATATTGCCTTTTTTGGTTTACACCAAAGTAGTCTGGATTAACCCTACTTCTGTTTCAAATATGAATTATACAGCGCTTAATCCTCTAAATGCAGACAATAATTCTTTTGAACTTAATTGGAATCTTGTCTTTATCGCCGTTTATATAATTGGTTTTATAGGCTTCGTAATCAAATTTGGAATAGATTTCTATAGTTTAAATTCTATCCTGAAAGGAAAAAAAGTACAACAACAAGCTGATTTTAAGTTCATAGATGTAAAAGAAAACATTGCACCTTTCTCCTATTTTGATTATATCGTGTATAACTCATCAATGTACACAGCATCAGAACTAGAGAATATTCTGGAGCATGAAAAAGTTCACAGTGATCAAAATCATACTGTAGACGTTCTTATTTCGAGAGTGTTTTGCATCTTGTTTTGGTTCAACCCAATTATATGGTTTTATAAAAAAGCAATTGTTCAAAATCTTGAATTTATTGCTGACAAAGAAGCTGCCCAAAATATATCTGATAAGAAATCTTATCAATACACGCTTTTAAAAATTACGACACACGAGAATTGTCTCGCTATTACCAATCATTTTTATCAATCATTAATCAAAAAACGAATCATTATGTTAAACAAAAATCAATCAAAAAAGAGTAATTCATGGAAGTATTACGTAGTAGTTCCAGCTCTTGCGGTATTTGTATTATTATTTCAGGTCGAAGTAATTGCAAAAGAAAAAAGAGGAACCGCTATTGCAGTTTCTAAAAAAGAAATTAAATCTGTTGATGTTTACAAAATCAAAAAAACAACTACAGATCAGGAATTGAAAGTTATTGCAGAAAAGTTGAAACTAAATTATAATGTTGATTTTACGATTGCAGAATTAAAACGAAATTCTCAAAACGAAATAACTGCAATAAAAGTACATGCAAAAAGTGGATCTGAACAAGTTCAGGAATATGAAGTTCGCGGCGACAAAGGAATTAAAGATTGCGGAATCATGATCACAACAGATGATAATGGTTCTAAAAAAATCAGCTTAGTTGCAAATAACAAACTAGCGGATTCTAGCGACAAAGCACACAAAATTGAAATCGTAAAAGTTCAAAATTCTAAAACCAACACTGATGTTAACATTAATTCTAATACTAGCACAAAAGCTGATTGCATTGTTAATACAGCTACTAATACTATTGTAAGTACTAATACAAATGGAAACACAAGTACAATTGTTACTGTAGCCAATAATAATGGTCAGCAAACTATAAAAATAAAATCTGATCCGTTATACATTGTCGACGGAACGGTAATTGGTCATCTAAGTACTGATGATGCCAAATCGCTTGATGATCTTAATATCAAATCAGTAAATGTATATAAAGGCATGGAAGCTACTGTAAGATATGGAGAAGATGGTTCAAATGGAGTGGTTATTATTGAAACAAAAAAATAATTTCAATTGCATTTAAAAACTAAAATTATGCAAAAGCTAACCAATAAAGAAGAAGAAATCATGCACATTTTATGGAAGCTTAAAAAAGCTTTTGTAAAAGAAATTCAGACTGAAATCACCGAAGATCAGCCGCATTACAATACACTTTCGACTATTGTGCGCAATCTGGAAGAAAAAGGATATGTAGGTCATAATGCTTTTGGGAATACACATCAATATTACCCAATTGTAAGCATTGAAGATTATAGTAAGGGATTTATGAGCACTGCAATTGATAATTATTTCAATAGTTCTTATAAAAGCATGGTTTCATTTTTTGCTAAAGAAGAAAAAATTTCGGCGGCGGAATTACGCGAAATCCTGGCAATGATTGAAACTCCACAAGAAGTAAAATAATCGTTATGGAAGCACTTTTCATTTTTATCGCAAAATCAAGCGGACTGTTGTTCTTGTTTTACTGTGCTTATCATTTTTTATTGCGCAAAGAAACTTTTTTTAATAGCAACAGATGGTTTCTGTTGGCTGGATTAATAACTTCAATTGCATTGCCATTTTTGGTTTATACCAAAATTGTCTGGATCGATCCCGTTCCAACGCAATATATCGATTATGCTCAGTCATACATTCCTCATACTATTCAACAGGAATCTTTTGAGATTAACTGGAATTATGTAATACTTGCTATTTATAGTATTGGATTTCTCGCCTTGATTATAAAATTTGCGATTGACTTTTATAGTTTGAATTCGGTTCTAAAAGGTAAAAAAGTACACCAGCAAGCTGATTTTAAATTTATAGATGTTAATGAAAATATTGCTCCTTTTTCTTATTTTGATTATATCGTGTACAACTCATCAATGTACACGGCCTCAGAACTAGAAAACATTATTGAGCATGAAAAAGTGCATAGCGATCAAAATCATACTGTAGATGTTTTAATTTCGAGAGTTTTCTGTGTGCTTTTTTGGTTTAATCCAATTATTTGGCTGTACAAAAAAGCAATACTTCAAAATCTTGAATTCATTGCTGATAGTGAAGCTGCCAAGAAAATATCAAACAAAAAAGCGTATCAATACACGCTTTTAAAAATCACAACACACGAATCATGTGTTGCAATCACCAATCATTTTTATCAATCATTAATCAAAAAACGAATTGTCATGTTAAACAAAAATCAATCAAAAAAATGGAACTATTGGAAGTATTATGCTATAATTCCGGCACTTGTTGCTTTTGTACTGTTGTTTCAAATTAAAACCATAGCACAAGAGAAAAATCAACCTCAGGAAATTTCTAAAACTAGTGATTCAGAAGTTGTATATAACATTAATAAAAATACAACTGATCAAGAATTAAAAGTAATAGCCGAGAAGCTAAAAAAGAATCACGGTGCAGATGTTGCTGTTTCTAATATAAAGAGAAACTCTAAAAACGAATTGATAGGGATTAAAATCAACATTAAAAAAGGAACTGAAGAAGTTCAAACCATTCAAATTGATGGTGATGAAGCCATAGATAGCTTTGGAATTTCGGTTTCAACTGAAAAAAACGGCATTAAAAAAATTGGCGTTGTTACAGATGCAGAAATTGACAAATCAACGGAGTATCAAAATCGTGTCGCAGAAATTGAAAATTTTAATGACTCGGATATGATGGTACCTCCAGTTCCTCCAACACCTCCGGCAACAGCAGCATTACCACCGGCACCAGTTGCTCCAGTAATGCCAGTATTACCAAAAGACTTAGTACTTCCTGCTCCGCCAAATATGTCAAAAATGCCAAAAGCTCCAGCACCGCCAAAAAATCCTAATGATAAAGTTGCGATGAAAAATTTCGAAAAAAAGATGGATGAATTTGATAAAAAAATGGAAACATTTGAACCACAAATGGACGCTTATCAAGATCAAGTAGATGAGATTATGTCAAAACGTGAACTTGTTTACGATAAAGAAATGGAAAAGTATGAAATTGCTATGGATAAATTTAGTGCTGAAATGGATAAATATGGCGCACTTATCGATCAGCAATTGGGAGGAGATTTTGAAAAGAAAATGGAACAATTTGAAAAAGACATGAAAGTGTATGAGAAAAATATGAAGGAGCATGAAAAAAACATCAGAAAATTTGAAAAAGATAATAAACGATCTTAATGCAGAAATAAAATAAAACAAAAGCCAGTGTCTAGAAACACTGGCTTTTGTTTTGAAAAGATATATTTTGCTCTATAAATTTATAATTAGCAATAAAAGGGATCTTAAAATGAATTAAACGCAGAAAATAGCACAAATAAAAATTGAGCTCAAAAAAACAAGTAACCTTTTAATAATCAATACCAAATCACCAAAAGACTTTGCCTAACCGCAAGGTCTTTTTTTATATCTTTGCCAAAAATTAACCTACGATGTATAAAGTTCTAGCCAAAATCAACAAAATTCTTTTACCGAGTTTTACTAAACAAGGTTTGGATATTTCGAAAGCAAAAAAATGGCAAATGGCAATTATTGGTTACCGGGCTTTTGTTACAAAACGGGCTTTACAATAACATAAAGTATCTTTTAAATAACTGAACTTATCTTCAGCCTTTTCTTCTTAAGAGATAAAAGATGTTTCTTTCCCGATACATTTCTTATTATCTCCTTTTATAATTCTCATGAAAAATAAAGAATTCAATATTCCTCCAGTCTACGCAGTACTTTTAGCAATTATAAGTGTACAATGTGGTGCCGCAATTGCCAAAACTTTATTTCCTGCAATTGGTGCCGCGGGAACAGCATCAATGCGAATTGGGATTTCGGCTATAATTTTGCTCCTGGCTTACAGACCAAATTTAAAAGAAATTACTGCTGATCAATGGAAGATTGTTGTCCCATACGGTTTGGCTTTAGGCGCAATGAATTTGATTTTTTATATGGCAATAGAGAGAATCCCAATTGGACTTGCCGTTACTTTAGAATTCATTGGTCCACTATTGGTTGCTATAATTGGCTCAACACGTTTAATTGATTATTGTTGGGTATTACTAGCAGCAATCGGGATTGTACTTATAGCACCATGGTCAAATAATAGTATCGATTCACTAGGAGTTTTATTTGCACTTTTGGCAGGAGCTCTTTGGGCAGCTTATATTGTTTTGGGCGGTAAAGTATCTAAAATAATGCATGGCGGTCAGGCAGTTGCCACCGGAATGTTATTTGGTGCAATTTTAATCCTTCCATTTGGTTTTTACGAAAACGGATTATCAAATCTAACTCCAAAACTTCTTGGAATGGGAGTTGCATTGGCACTTTTGTCAAGCGCTATTCCATTTACACTCGAAATGAAAGCTTTAGGTCAGCTTCCTCCGCGTACTTTTAGCATTTTAATGAGCTTAGAGCCGGCTGCCGCAGCAATTTGTGCTTTTATCTTTTTGCAGGAGCAACTTAGTTTTTACGAAATTCTGGCTGTAGTTTGCGTCGTAACAGCCTCTATTGGATCAACCTTGACGGCTAAAAGATAATTTTTTGAAATTCCAAATTCCAACTTTAAAAATTGGAATTTGGAATTTGGAATTTTATCACGATGCTTCGAGATTGGAGCTTTTATATAATATTGTTATTTTGTTTTTGGCAACAATACAGTATCAATTATATGAATTACACCATTAGATTGATCTACATCGGTAACTGTAACTTTAGCTTTATTTCCGCTTTCGTCACTTATATAAAGATCTTTTCCGTCCATCCATGCAGTAAGGGTACCACCGTTAACAGTTTTAAGAGTTGCTTTTCCTTTTCCCATTTTAATCGCTTTTGCAATGTCAGAAGCATTCCATTTTCCTGCAACAACATGATAAGTCAAAATAGTTTGCAACGTTTTGATGTTTTCAGGTTTCAATAATGTGTCAACAGTTCCAGCAGGCAATTTATCAAACGCAGCATTTGTTGGGGCAAAAACGGTGAATGGTCCTTTACTTTGTAATGTTTCTACCAATCCGGCAGCTTTTACAGCAGCTACCAATGTAGTATGATCTTTTGAGTTTACGGCGTTTTCAATAATATTTTTGTTCGGATACATTGCGGCTCCACCAACCATTACAGATTTTTGTGCAAAAGATGTAAATCCAATTAAGACTAAAATTGCTACTGATAAAAATTTTCTAGTTTTCATAATTAATGTTTTAAGTTATAAGCTCATTTACGCTGTAATATTCGATTTGGTTTTATGAAAACCTCAAAAAAGATTTCGAAACATTAAAAAATCTTCAAAAACCGTTATAAATTAAGATATTAAAAGTTTAATATTTTTTAATTATTTTTAAAATCAGCAATGTCATTGTATTACTTTTATTACTAACTTTAGTAACAAATCTGTTCATTTATGGAAAATCTACCTAAGAAAGTACGAAGCAAAAAATTAAGCACAAGAGTTGATTTAACCGCAATGGTCAGCGTTTCTTTTTTATTGATTATATTTTTTATGGTCACAATTGAGTTATCCAAGCCTAGAGCTGTAGACTTAAGTTTGCCACATAATGACGATATTACATGTGGATGGCGTGGTGGTTGTGGCGGAGAAAATAGATCCGTAACAATTTTATTAGGTGAAAATAATAAATTAGTATCGTATGCAGGACTTTTACAGGTACCTATTGATGCTCCTAAAGAAACGATATATGGTAAAAATGGAATTAGGAAGGAACTTTATACCAAAAATAAAAAAGTATTAGAGTATTCTGCTGCACTTGGCAAACCTGGAAGAGGAGTTACGGTAATTATAAAACCTAGTAAAAAATGCAATTATAAAAATCTTGTAGATATTCTTGATGAAATGAAAATTGCAAAAATTGATACTTATGCAATTGTAAACGAATTTACTCCCGAAGAATCAAAATTATTAGCTTCAAAATAAAGCTTCTTTTAAAAACGACTGCCCTAGCCCTGATCGAAGCGGCATCCTTTTTCTGGCTCCTTTAGCCGGGAAAAGATATAGCGGAGAGCAGGAAATAGCTCCTAAGAAAAACTAATTTTCAATTTTTTAAAATCTTAAATTCCAATAAGTAAAAGTTCTCGACTCCGCTCGAACTGACAAACATGAAACCTGAAACAAATAAAACTTGAAACAAAAAAGATAAAAAAAAGTCCCACATTGCTGTGGGACTTTCTATTTAGAGGAAACTAAGAATTATTTTTTCTCAGTTTTTTCCATTTTAGCTTTTAATGCAGCTAATACATCATTGTTATCTCCTAAAGTTGCAGCTGGTGCATTTGTAGATGATGCAGATGAAGTATTTTCAGTTGCAGCTTTCACGTTTTTCTCTTCTTCTTCACGGAAGATAGCAGTGTGAGAAGCAACTACTCTTTTAAATTCTTTGTTGAATTCGATTACTTTGAAATCAGCAGTATCACCTTTTTTCAATTTCTTTCCGTCTTCTTTTTCAAGGTGACGAGTAGGAATGAAAGCAACGATATCATCTCCGAATTCTACAGTAGCTCCTTTGTCAACGATTTCAGAAATTTCACCATTGTGGATAGTTCCTACAGCGAAAGAATCTTCGTATTGATCCCAAGGATTAGCAGTAGTTTGTTTGTGACCTAAAGATAATTTACGTCCTTCAACATCTAATTCTAATACAACTACATCAAGTTTCTCACCAACATTTACAAATTCAGATGGGTGTTTGATTTTCTTAGTCCAAGATAAGTCAGAGATGTAAATTAATCCATCAATTCCTTCTTCTAATTCTACGAAAATACCAAAGTTTGTAAAGTTTCTAACGATACCTGTATGTTTAGAACCTACTGGGTATTTAGAAGTAATGTCAGTCCATGGATCTTGAGTCAATTGTTTGATACCTAATGACATTTTACGGTCATCTCTATCTAAAGTTAAGATAACAGCTTCAACAACATCTCCAACTTTTACGAAATCCTGAGCAGAACGTAAATGAGTTGACCATGACATTTCAGAAACGTGGATTAAACCTTCAACACCTTCAGCAACTTCGATAAATGCACCGTAATCAGCGATTACAACTACTTTACCTTTTACTTTATCACCAATAGTTAAATTAGCATCTAAAGCATCCCATGGGTGAGCGTTTAATTGTTTCAATCCTAATTGAATTCTTGTTTTCTCATCATCGAAATCAAGGATTACAACGTTTAATTTTTGGTCTAATTCAAGAACTTCACTTGGGTGGTTGATTCTACTCCAAGAAAGGTCAGTAATATGAATTAATCCGTCAACACCACCTAAGTCAATGAACACACCATAAGAAGTAATGTTTTTAACAACACCTTCTAATACTTGTCCTTTTTGTAATTGACCGATGATTTCTTTTTTCTGTACTTCGATATCAGCTTCGATAAGCGCTTTATGAGATACAACAACGTTTTTGAATTCGTGGTTAATTTTTACCACTTTGAATTCCATCATTTTGTTTACATATACATCGTAGTCTCTAATTGGCTTAACGTCAATTTGAGAACCAGGTAAGAAAGCTTCAATTCCGAAAACGTCAACGATCATACCACCTTTAGTTCTGCATTTTACAAAACCATTAACGATTTCTCCTGTTTCGTTTGCAGAAATAACTCTATCCCATGATTTAATAGTACGTGCTTTTCTGTGAGATAATACTAATTGACCTGTTTTGTCCTCACGGATGTCGATTAATACTTCTACTTTGTCACCAACTTTTAAGTTTGGGTTGTAACGGAATTCGTTTAAAGAAATAACACCTTCCGATTTTGCGTTGATATCAACGATAACGTCTCTATCTGTAATTCTAACAACTACACCTTCAACTACTTCTTCTTGATCTGTAGCGATGAAAGTTTTTGAAACTAGTTCTTCGAATTCTTGTAAGTTTTTCTCATCAACTGCATCAATTCCTTCTTGGAAGTTATGCCAGTTAAAATTTGCTAAAAACTCTTCTTGTGATTTTAATTGTTCAGACATGCTGATAAAAAATTTGTATTCTGTTTTTCTTGAGTTTCTTAATGCGATAGAAAAAACAGAAGTTGTTTTACATAAATAGTTGATACCTAATGGAAACTCTTCTCTGCCAAAAGGTCTGCAAAATTAATACATTTATTTGTAATAGCAAAACAATTCTAAATGATTATCAGCCAATTATTCAGGAGCAGAAGATTTTAGGTTTTTCAAGACCTGAAGTCCCGCTTTCGCTCTTATCTTTTTCTGTCTAAAAAAGCCAGAAAAAGGATATCCCCTCTATCGGGGCTAGATTAGAAATTTTTGAGTTTTTAAGAATCTAAACAACAAACCCGACAGGTTTTTAAAACCTGTCGGGTTTGCTATATGTAAAATATTTTTTTTTATAATTAATGACTCAAATTCTCTATTTCCTTTGGATCATGTTTGTGTTTAAACAAAACTGCAAAGGCAATTGCAATTACCAAGGCATAAGACGCAAAAGACAACCAGATTGTATGCCAGTCTTTCATTAAAATTGGATTTGCAAAAATTCCATCAGCCGAAATTGAATTTCCTTGACCTTTTACAAACTCCAGCATTTTAGAGTTTGTTGCATCTGTTTGTAAAAATCCGGCTAATTCAGTAGTATTATGAAATGATTTTGTGAAGAAACGATCTATAGCCCAACCTGAAGTTAAACTTCCTAAAACTGCTCCTACTCCATTAGTCATCATCATAAATAATCCTTGTGCAGACGAACGTATTTTAGAATCAGTATTACTTTCTACGAATAATGAACCTGAAATATTAAAGAAATCAAATGCCATTCCGTAAACGATACATGATAATATAATCATCCATAATCCTTCAACAGGATCTCCAAAAGCAAATAATCCGAAACGTAAAACCCAAGCCAGCATACTAATCAGCATTACCTGTTTGATTCCAAAACGTCTTAAGAAAAACGGAATTGCCAGGATAAATAAGGTTTCAGAAACCTGAGATATCGACATAATGATTGTCGAATACTGAATTACGAAAGAATCTGCATATTTTGGAAAATGCTTGAATTCATCCAGAAATACATCTCCGTAAGCATTTGTTAATTGCAAAGCACCTCCTAAAAACATAGAAAACACAAAAAACAAAGCCATTTTATAATTTCCAAATAATTTAAAAGCTTCAAGACCTAAAGTTTCTGTTAATGATGCATCTTCTTTAGTCAGACGTTGTGGCTCACATTTTGGCAATGTAAAAGCATAAATCCCAAGGATTAAAGCACCAATACCTGCAATGTAAAACTGATATTCAGTTGCTTTACTTCCACTCAAATTCGTAATCCACATTGCGGCAATAAAACCAATTGTTCCCCAAACACGAATTGGCGGAAAATCTTTTACAATGTTTTTGTTATTTAATTTTAACGAAGTGTACGAAATGGAATTACTTAATGCAATTGTTGGCATATAACAACACATTGCTGCAAACATTACATATATAAAGTTATCCGGTGTAGTTACATGCGCTATACTAAATAAAACTACTGCATATATAATATGTAAAAAACCATATAGTTTTTCAGCATTTACCCATCTGTCAGCTATAATTCCTGTTAGTGTAGGCATGAGTAAAGAGGCAATTCCCATGGTTCCAAAAACAAGACCAAACTGAGTTCCCTCCCAATTTTTAGTACCAAACCAATAATTTCCAATTGTTATAAGCCACGCTCCCCAAACAAAAAATTGAAGAAAGCTCATTATAATCAACCTGTTTTTAATTCCCATATGATGAAATTGTCTTTTAGTAAAAATGAAGCGGTAAAACTACCATTAAAAATGATATCTACAAAAAATTAAACAGTTTTTACAACATCATTTACTAATTCTAAAACGGCATCAAATTGTTCTTCTTTATTTAAATAGGAATTATCAATCTCAATTGCGTCATCTGCAATCACTAATGGAGAATCTTCACGGTGTGTATCTATGTAATCTCTTTCGACTACATTTTTCAGAACATCTTCGTAGGATACATTATCACCTTTTTGTTGTAGTTCATCAAAACGTCTTTGTGCACGGGTTTCGGCACTGGCAGTCATAAAAATTTTAAGTTCTGCATCCGGAAAAACTACAGTTCCTATATCCCTGCCATCCATTACAATACCTTTATTTTGCCCCATTTCCTGTTGTTGCTCTACCAGTTTAGAACGCACTTCAGAAACTTCTGCAACTTTGCTTACAAAATTAGAAACTTCAATAGTTCTAATTTCTTTTTCAATATTTTTCCCATTCAAATACATCTCAGCAAAACCAAGATCGGCATTAAATTTAAATTCTAATTGAATATTTGGTAGAGAATCTATTAAACTTTTTTTATCAAAAAAATCAGCCCCAATAAGCTGATTCTGCATGGCGAAATACGCTACGGCACGATACATCGCTCCGGTATCTACATAAACATATTCTAACTCTTTTGCTAATTGTTTGGCCAAAGTGCTCTTTCCTGTTGATGAGAATCCATCAATAGCAACGGTAATTTTTTTCAAAATGTAATTTTAATTTTAGTGATTTTTTCTTTGAAGTTTTTTCTAGTAATAAATATCCAAGATGATTTTCGACTTAGAAGAGTCTATTATTTTTTCGATTCGTTTAAAGAATTGTTCGTTTACCATTGGGCAACCGTGACTATTACTGATATAGTAATCTTGTTCTTCATAAGGAACAGCTGAATAATAATGTAAAACTATAGCTCTTTTTAAGGCATTATTGTTTGTTTCATCTAAACCATTTAGTTTATATGATTTTCCAAAACATCCTTTATAACACTTTTCCACAGAATATCTGCCTAAAGCTGTGCAGTTTGAATTTGGCTCATTACTAAATTTTAAACTTCCTTTTATTCCGGTTTCAGATCCTGAACCGTGAGCCACAAGACCCTGGTCAATTATTTTATTATTTATTAAATCGTAAACAAAAAACCGATTTTTACCTGATGGTATTCTCATGTCTACAAAAAAAGCAATTTTAGTATTGTATTTGGGATCAATACTAATCATATTTTTTATTTCGCTAACTCTCGTATTAATCCTTTCTATTTCCACACCGGTAATAGAAGTTTCTTCTTTGTAGTAGTTTTTTGAACCCATTAAAACCCCTACAGTCATAAACAAAAACAGACTAAATATTTTCATATAACTATTGAAAATTTAAAATTAGACCAAAAAGACTTGTATTTGCGGCCAATGTATATCTCGAATATGAATAGTTAAACTTTAACTTGTTCATTTTTAAACCAAATCCTAATGAAACTCCTGAGAAATTGCGTTGATCTGCCACTCTTAATTCTTCCCCTCTTCTAAAATTATATCCTAAACGCAAATTAAATGCTCTTTTAGGAAAAAGCTCTACGCCAAAAACAACATGCCTTAAGGCATTATTAACAAACGAAACTTTCTCATCACTTGTCGATCCATCAATGTTAGTTACTCCTCGAACCGGGTTCGAAAAAGAAATATTCCATTGTTGCAAATTTTCTAATGAAAGATGCCAGCGAATTGGGACGTGTTCTAATTCTTGAGAAACTCCTGCAATGATCTCAAACGGCAATTTCTCCTGTATTCCTGAGTACGTTGTAAACTGTGTACCAATATTACGGATTACTAAGCCCAAATTTACGTCATTTTTTTCAATTATATACAAAAATCCTAAATCAATTGCACCCCCAACAGAATTATAACTCTCTAGTGTTGAAGTCATTACCTTAGCATTTGCTCCAATATGTATATCTGTATAAGGAATATTATAAGCGTATCCCAACGTAAGTGCTCCTTCACTTCCTGTAAAGCTTGATGTTGACTGACCATTTTCATCATATCCTTCAAATGAACCATAATTTACATAACTCATTCCTGCATAAAATGTTTGAACATGCCTATCGTAAGTATAAGCGTACGAAGCAGTTCCGTAAGAAGCTTCTCCATAATAACTTCCATAATTCATCGCCAGGTGATTATCCATATCTTCATTTAGTGCTGCCGGATTTGACATGACCTGATTCACATCTTCATCGTATATCGTAATCGTTTCACCTCCTAAAGCGGCTTGTCGCGGAGAAGTCGTTAAATTTAAAAACTGATAAGTATACCGACCTCCAATTTGCCCGAAAGAAACCGAACAAACTAAACTAAAAAAAAGTAAAACAAATCGTTTTAACATGCTTTTGGGGCGATTCCGATATGAGAATAACGCAGATGCGAAGATAAAATTATATAGCTTATAAATTAAAATTTAATTTTAATAAAAATTCCAAATCCCAAAATGAATTTATCAGATTGGAATTTGGAATTTAAAATATTGGAATTTAACAATTGAAATAATTAATTCAATTGTTTAGCGTTTTTGACACTTTGATCTGTTAAAGCCAATGCTAAAACTTCACTCATTTCTTTTACATAATGAAAAGTTAAGCCTTCTAAATACTCTTCTTTTATTTCATCGATATCACTTTTATTTTCGTGACACAAAATGATTTCTTTAATACCCGCTCTTTTTGCAGCTAAGATTTTCTCTTTGATTCCTCCAACTGGCAATACTTTTCCGCGAAGTGTGATTTCTCCTGTCATTGCCAGACTTTTCTTCACTTTCTTTTGAGTCAGCAAAGAAACTAAAGAAGTTAACATTGCAATACCGGCACTTGGTCCATCTTTTGGTGTTGCTCCTTCCGGAACGTGCAAATGGATGTTATACTTTTGAAATAATTCGACATTAAGTTTCAGCTTTTTAGCATTTGCTTTGATATATTCTAATGCAATTGTTGCTGATTCTTTCATTACATTACCTAAATTCCCTGTAATGCTTAATGAACCTTTTCCTTCAGAGATTAACGATTCAATAAACAAAATATCACCACCAACACTTGTCCAGGCTAATCCTGTAACAACGCCGGCAACATCGTTATTCTCGTATTTATCACGTTCTAATCTTGGTACACCCAAAACTTTTATAATATCTTCGTCAGTTACTTTTTTATTGTACTCTTCTTCCATTGCAACTGATTTTGCAGCGTTACGAATGACCTGAGCAATTTTAGTTTCTAAATTACGTACACCAGATTCGCGTGTATAACCTTCTACGATTTTTTCTAATTGTTTTTTTCCAATTGCCAAATCTTTGTTGGTCAATCCATGTGCTTCCAATTGTTTTGGGAAAAGGTGTCTTTTTGCAATTTCTACTTTTTCTTCGATTGTATAACCTGACATTTTGATTACTTCCATTCTGTCACGTAATGCTGGCTGAATGGCTGACATATTGTTTGATGTCGCAATAAACATCACTTTAGACAAGTCATATCCCATTTCAAGGAAATTATCATAAAAAGAGCTGTTTTGTTCCGGGTCTAAAACTTCTAATAAAGCAGAAGACGGATCACCACTGTTTCCGTTTGACAACTTGTCAATTTCATCCAGAATGAAAACGGGATTTGAAGTTCCGGCTTTTTTCAAACTCTGAATAATACGGCCTGGCATTGCACCAATATACGTTTTTCTATGTCCGCGAATCTCCGCTTCATCACGTAAACCACCTAACGAAATACGTACATATTCACGTCCAAGAGCCTCAGCTACTGAACGTCCAATTGATGTTTTACCAACTCCCGGAGGCCCTGTTAAACAAATAATTGGCGACTTCATATCGTTACGAAGTTTCAATACAGCCAAATGTTCGATCATTCTTTTCTTAACTTCTTCAAGTCCAAAATGATCTTTATCTAATATTTTCTGAGCATGTTTTAAATCGAATTTATCTTTAGAATATTCGCCCCAAGGCAATTCTAAAAACAACTCTAAATAGTTACGCTGAATTCCAAAATCAGGAGATTGTGGATTCATACGACGCATTTTTGACAATTCTTTTTCGAAATGTTTCTGTGTCTTTTCGTCCCATTTTTTGGTTTTTGCCTTCTGCCCCATTTCGTCCATTTCTTCCTCTTGCGAAACGCCGCCCAATTCTTCCTGAATGGTTTTCATTTGCTGATGAAGGAAATATTCACGTTGTTGCTGATCTAGATCAAAACGAACTTTTGACTGAATGTCATTTTTCAATTCTAATTTTTGCAACTCTACGTTCATATAACGTAATGTTTCAAGCGCTCTGTCTTTTAGTCCGTTTATAGACAATAAACCTTGTTTCTCTTTTACGGATAAATTCATATTCGAAGAAACAAAATTGATCAGAAACGATTGGCTTTCAATGTTTTTAATCGCAAAAGTAGCTTCTGACGGAATGTTTGGACTTTCTTTTATAATTTGAATAGCCAATTCTTTAACAGAATCTAAAATAGCCGTAAACTCTGTATCATCTTCTTCCGGACGCTCTTCTGCCACTTCTTTGATAGTTGCAGTAATATAAGGATCTTCTGAAACTACTGTGTCAATTTCAAAACGTTTTTTTCCTTGAAGGATAACGGTAACATTTCCGTCAGGCATTTTTAGAACGCGCAAGATTCTCGCAACAGTTCCTATTTTATGAATATCATCTTTTGATGGATCTTCATCTTCTTCATTAATCTGAGAAACTACTCCAATGATTTTTCCGCCTGCATTGGCGTCATTAATTAGCTTTATTGATTTGTCTCTTCCTGCTGAAATTGGAATTACAACTCCCGGAAACAAAACAGTATTACGTAAAGGTAAAATTGGCAACGAAAGCGGAAGCTCTTCGTTGTTCATTTCTTCTTCGTCTTCTGGAGTTAATAATGGAATTAATTCTGCTTCTGAATCAAATTCTTGAAGTGACAGATTGTCAATCGTAAGTATTTTATGGTTTGACATAATAATATATAAGTCTTTTTGTCATTAAAATTTTAATCCTAACCCTAAATTTAGCTCTACACCTTACAGTTTTTAGTACAACTTCATTAAGTGTTTGATTTACATGATAGGCGGTAAAAATAGACAATCATTATGCCAAAAGCAAAAAAGTAAGTTTTGAAATGTCAGTTTCGACATTTTAAGTTCTCAAATATGATTAATTAAAAAGCATAAAAAAACCCGAAATGATTTTCGGGCTCTTTTCCTAACTAACTTAATTCTTATTTTTTAACAACGTAGCTTTTTAAAGTACTGGTAGTCTCACCTGAAGTCATTTTTACAACTCCAACATCTTTTGCAATCCAATATTCTGCATCTAAATAAGTTGTAGGTTGCGTATCCATTTTAGCTTCCTGATGGAATTTGAACTTAATAACATCTTTATAAGTTGTTCCATTTACAGTAACCGTAGTAGCTTTTTCCAAAATAGTTCCTGTATAATTGACTGTCATTTTCATACCTGGAAAATTAGGAATATTAACTGTAGTTTCTTGGATAAAACTTCCTGTCCAAGTTTTATTCACATCTAAATAATCTTTAAATAATAAATATTCAAAACCTTTTGCTTTAGCTGTAAAACCACTATAATCATAAACAAGATCATCAACCTTTAGATAATAATCTCCTTTCACTTTTTTAATCGAGATTAAACCTGTCCCGGAAATTTCATTAGTAATACCGACAAACTGATTAAACTTAAAGTAAGTATCTCCTTTTATACTTTCTGTAGAAATAATCTTCATTGCAACTTCTGATCCGTTTTGATTCATAACCCATTGGTTACCAACCGCAGTTGGCCAATAATCTCCAGTTGAAGCTTCTGCGCCATTATCATCGCTAGAATTACTCTGACATGAGTTTAATAAAAATAATGACATACACAATGTCACAAAAATTGTAGCTTTTAATTTTTTCATAGGATAAATTTGTTTTTTGGTAGATCAAAAATAGTATAAAAATTCCTGTATTTTATATTTTTTTTAACAAACTAATTCTTAAAATTAAAATTCATGTTCAAGTAATTAAAAACCAAATATTTACGTAAAAATCTTACGATAATTATTATTTTTAAACTTTCTAAAATTGATATTGGGATAAGCTTTAATAACATTTAAGTAAAAAATAAAAATATTTTTCTCAAAAGTGTAACAAACCAAAAAAAGCAAAGTCATTATAAAAAACTAGCAACCAATACTTGAACATAACCAACCAAAATATCGAAGAATTAATCGCGCTTTGTAAAGAAAACAATCAAAAGGCTCAATTCGAAGTTTACAACCGTTACTGTAAAGCTATGTATAACGTGGCATACCGTATTGTAAAGGACGAACATTTTGCACAGGACGTCATGCAGGAAGGTTTTTTGAAAGCATTTACAAAAATTAAGGACTACAAGCAAGAAGTTGCTTTTGGAGCGTGGCTAAAAAAAATAATTATCAATTATAGTATTGATTTTTATAAAAAGAATAATGCTTTTCAGGTCGAAGATTTGAGCAAAACACTTTATAAAGTAGAAGAAAATGACAGCTTTTTTTCTGAGAATATTGATCTGAATTCACTTAAGGTGAAACAGGTTTTGGATACTATTTTATCATTAAAAGATAATTATCGTATGGTTTTGACGCTCTTTTATATTGAAGGTTATGATCAGGAAGAGATTTGCGAAATTTTGAATATTAGTTATGCGAATTGCCGGACCACATTAAGCAGGGCTAAAGAAAGTTTAAGAAAAAAATTAGAGGAGATATGAAAAAGGAAAATGACAATTTAGATCAATTATTTAGCAAGTTTGAAAATCAATGGGATATTCAGGAAATGAATTCTGATCATCAGGTTGATTTCTTAAATAAATTAAATAAAAAGCAATCCAAAAAAAAATATTGGTTTGTAACGGCTGTTGCAGCTTCAATTGTATTGATGTTAGGAATATCTTTTTTTTATAAAAATGACAAACCAAAAGAGTTCAAGTTTGCCTCTAAAGAAACCCAGCGTACTGATTCTATCTTCAACATTTTAATCGACAACGAATTAGTTAAGCTAAAAGAAAAAAGCACACCTGAAAATGAGCAAATCATTAGCGATGCATTGAAACAAATGAAAGTTTTTGATGCAGATTATGCTAAAATTATTAAAGAGCTTCAAAAAAATGGTGAAAACAAACAAATTATTTACGCCATGATTAGCAACCTGCAAACACGGATTTCTTTTTTGCAAACTGTTTTAAAACAAATTGAAGAAAACGAAAATTTAAAAAACACATCTGATGAGAAAACATTATAACTTAATTATTCTATTTGTTTTAATTCCTTTTTTAGGATTTTCAAATGATGATACTTTTATCTCTAAACAAAAAAGTATCAAGAAAACGTATATCGTCAATTCAAATGCCGGAATTGATATTGATAACAAATATGGAAACATAACAGTATCAACTTGGGACGAAGACAAAATTGATCTTGATATCACCATAAAAGTTACCGGCGGAAATGAAAACTGGGTCAACGAAAGACTAAACAGTATAGATGTTGATATTACTGCTTTAAAATCATTAGTTTCTGCGGTAACGAACTTAGGAAACTCTTCTTTAAAAAGTAGAGGAAGCAGTAATAGTTTTGAGATTAATTATATCATAAAAATCCCAAAAAACGGTACTGTAAAACTCGAAAACAAATACGGAAATATCACCACTCTAAATTTAGAATCAACTACTGATATTACTTGCAAATACGGTAAAGTAAATCTGGGAAGATTAAACGGATCAAACAACAGGCTTCAAATCGAATACTGCCAAGGTTCGGCTATTGATTATATTAAAAATTCGAATATTGAAGCACGCTACTCTGGTTTAAAAATTAACGAATCCGGAAACATAAATCTTGATGCCAATTATAGCGATTTGACTGTTGGAGATAGTCAGAACATCAAATATGATTGTAATTATGGAACTTTAAAATTTCAGAAAGTCAATTCATTTTCGGGCTCAGGAAATTATCTTACTATTCAAATTTCTGAAATTTCAAGCAATTTAACTGCAGAGATTACTTATAGTAAATTGAGTGTTGGCATTATAAATGACAAAGCGGGCAATGTCAATGTCAATTCGGGTTATTCTGATGTTTCATTGGGATATAGTTCAAACTATGCTTTTGATTTTGATATTGCAACAAAGTATGGAAGTATTAAAACAGGCGATGATTTAGAAATTTCTGTTAGTGAAAGCAAGAGCAGCAGCAAAAATATAAGTGGTTATCATAAAAGAAAAGGTCAAAATAAAATTCAGATAAACTCAAATTACGGAAACGTATCATTAATCAAAAAATAATAAACTTAAAATTTAAAAGTATGAAAAAAGTAGTACACTTAGCAATCTTTGGAGCATTTTTAGTAGGTTTTATGGCAAATGCACAATCTGAAAAAATAAAGGGAAATGGTAAAATAGTTACCGAAACCAGAACGACATCTGACTATGATGCTATAAAAGTATCAGGCTTTTTTGATGTTAATTTAGTAGCTGGAAAGGAAGGCAAAATTACCATTAAAGGAGAAGAAAACATTGTTGCAGCAATTGTTGTTGAAGTTGAAGATAATACGTTGAAAATTTATACTAAAAAGAATCTGAACTTGCGCCCAAGCATGGGAAAAAAGATAGAACTTACGATTCCGTTTGAGAAAATATCCGAACTAAATCTGTCAGGTTCAGGAGATATTCAATCAAAAGATCCAATTAAAAATGATAAGTTCCTGGCAAGATTATCTGGTTCAGGGAACTTTAATTTAGACGTAGATTCTAATTCTCTGGAACTTAATTTAAGTGGCTCAGGAAATGTGCGTTTAAAAGGAACTGCTGATAACTTTACTACAAAACTTTCCGGTTCAGGTGATATTGATGCTGCCGGATTAAAATCTAAAAATGTTGATGTAAATGTTTCAGGATCCGGAAATAGCCACGTTAATTGCAACGAAAGTTTAACGGCAAGAGTTTCTGGTTCAGGAGATATTAAATACAGCGGAAATCCTGAAAAACGTGATGTAAAAGTTTCTGGATCAGGAAATATTTCAAAAGCATAATTTTAATAAAAGCTCAATAATAAAAGAATTTAAAAGAATAAAGCAACACAAAAAATGTACGAAACAATTACAAAAGGTTAATTATATAAAAGAGAATTTCATGTCTATCAAAACGATACATGAAATTCTCTTTCTTTTTTTATTAAATTGAAATTTCTTTTTTGTGTACTCTTCTTAATAGAAAAATTGCTGTAACGAAGAAAATTGCCAAAATAACAATTGCTGCACGCGGACTTCCTGTGATTTGATCGATAATTCCGTAAACGCACATTCCTATTACGATTCCAATTTTTTCTGCTACATCATAAAAACTAAAGAAGGAAGCGGTATCTTCTGTTTCAGGCAATAATTTTGAATACGTAGAACGCGACAGAGCCTGAATTCCTCCCATTACAAATCCTACAACTGTGGCCATAACATAAAAATGCATTGGCAAAGTTATAAAATAAGCCAAAGCACAAAAAACTGCCCAAATTGCATTAATAAAGATCAAAGTTGGAATGTTTCCGAATTTTGCAGAAGCTCTTGATGTCAACACAGCTCCTAATACAGCAACCAACTGAATTAACAAAATGCAAATAATCAAGCCTTTTTGACTTTCTTCAGGTGATGACCATTTAATTTCCTGTGCTCCAAAATAAGTCGCTACTAACATTACAGTTTGTACAGCCATACTTGAAACAAAAAATCCCCCCAAATATCTTCTTAAAGGGACATTCTCTTTCAATAAAACCCAAACTTTTTTCAATTCCTTGAATCCGTTAAATACAACAGATCTTGTTAATTTTTCTCCACTTTCTTTTCTTCCTTTTGGTAAATAAAAATAAGTATACTGGCTAAATAAAATCCACCAAACTCCTACCATTACAAAAGAATATCTCATAGCTTTTATTGCAGGATTAGGGCCGTCAATTCCAAACCACTCAGGCTTCATTATCATCGCCAAATTGATAATTAGCAACAAAACACTTCCTATATATCCCAGAGAATATCCTTTAGCACTAATTTTATCCTGCTGTTCTTCAAAAGCGATATCCGGCAGATATGAATTATAAAAAACCAAACTTCCCCAAAAGCCTATTAATCCAAGAAAATAAAAGGCTAATCCAACATAAATATCAGATAAATCAAACCAATATAATCCTATACATGATAGTGCACCTAAATAACAGAAAAACTTCATGAAAGACTTTTTATTTCCCACATAATCGGCAATTCCTGATAATAGCGGTGAAATAAAAGAAATAACTAAAAAAGCCGCTGCGCTAATAAAAAAAATTAATGCCGAGTTTTTTAAATGCAGCCCAAAAACATCAATATAATGATCTCGCTCAGAGAATAAAGCTTCATAAAAAATAGGAAATACAGCCGATGTAATTGTAAGGGCATAAACTGAATTTGCCCAATCATAAAATGCCCAGGCATTTAATAATGTCTTGTCTCCTTTTAGTCGGTTTTTCATAGAAATGGTTTTGTTAATGCGCTACGAATTTATCTAATTTTTATTATAATAAAGGTAGATTTTGAAAAATTCCTGTATTAATAAATTATAAACAATCCAGAAACCAAATTGTATCAAATGGGAACAAAAAAAGCTACTCTAAAAAAGAATAGCTTTCGTGATTATATCAATTAAATATCTTTATTTAACAATACCAACTTTAAGTGCTGTGGCTCTGGCTTCTGGGATTAAAGCTCTTAAATTCGCAATCCTTGTAGCGTCAGAAGGGTGAGTACTCATAAACTCCGGAGTTCCTGCAGCTCCTGATTTGGCTGCCATTCTAGTCCAAAAAGCAATTGCATCATCTGGATTATAACCTGCGATTGCCATTAGAGTTAATCCTATTTTATCGGCTTCACTTTCGTTACTTCTGCTAAACGGAAGCATCACTCCTACTTGTGTTCCCATTCCGTAAGCCTGCGAAAATATTTCTTTGGTTTGTGCAGATTTATTGCTGGTAGCTGCATCTAAAACTGCACCACCTATTTGCTGTAACTGTGCCGCAGACATTCTTTGCGCTCCGTGATTGGCTAATGCGTGAGAAACTTCATGCCCCATAACAGTAGCTAATCCTGAATCGTTTTGAGTTACCGGTAAAATTCCAGAGTAAACGACAATTTTTCCTCCTGGAAGACACCATGCATTTACTTCTTTGTTATCTACGAGTTTATATTCCCAACGATAATCTTTTAAGTACTGTGACTGACCTAAATAAGTAAGATATCTTTCGGCAGCAGCTTTTATTTTTGATCCTACCAAGTCAACTCTTTTTGCATCAGCAGTTCCTGTAATAACTTTATTCTCAGTTAAAAAAGTGCTATATTGTTGAAATGACGTAGGAAATAGTTCGCTGTTTGAAACAAAATTTAAACTCTGTTTTCCTGTAATTGGATTCGTTGCGCATCCGGCTAAAACAACGGCAGATAACCCTAATATTAAATGTTTTTTCATGATTTTGAAATTTTACAACACACAAAAATACAATTATTATGACTTCTGGTTTTATATAATTTTCTTAAAATCTATTAGAATTTACTCATTCTCCAGTTATATGCAATTCAGTAAACTCTTTATCAACAATTAAGAAATGATTTTCGTCAAACGCAATTTTATCAAAAGCTACTATTTCATTATCAATTTCAATTTCCACAACTTTAAATGGCAATCCAATTAAATTGATTTTGTACTTGCTATAAGGTGTATCGTATTTTCCTTCTTTATGCAATTGTACAATTAATTCCTTCTCTTTTCCTACTGCTGTAAAAGATAAAAAGCTATAACGTCCTTTTTTATAATCGTAACCATCCTGAGCATCTTCATAAACTACTGATTTCTCTTTTCCGTTTTTAAAGTACAAATCAAGCACTAACTCATCAAACTCAAGCTCGCCTACATATTGCTGTACGGGATATTTTGGAATTATAGCTCCGGCTTTTATAAAAACCGGAATTTCATCAAATTTGGTATCAATCCAGACTTCTCTTCCTCCGCAAGAAAATTCATTTGTCCAATAGTTATACCACTCACCTCTTGGTATATACATACGTCTACCTACAGCATTAGGTTCAAGAATTGGACATACTAAAATCTGGTTTCCAAAGATGAATTCATCGTTTCGATAATGCGTTTGTGTATCATCCTGATCGTAATAAACTAATGGTTTTAACATTGGGATTCCTTCTTCAATATATTGCCAGAACATGGTATATAAATAAGGTAATAACTGGTAACGCAAACTCACAAATTTGCGTGTGATATTGATAACTTCTTCATCAAAAGCCCAAGGTTCCTGATTGCCATGATCTCCTGAAGAATGCGTTCTGCAAAACGGATGAAAAACTCCCAATTGAATCCAACGTGCGTATAATTCTCCTGTTGGTTGTTCAGCAAAACCTCCAATATCAGAACCTGTAAAACCCATTCCTGAAATACACATTCTTTGTACCTGAATATTGGCAATCCATAAATGTTCCCAAGTTGCAACGTTATCTCCTGTCCATGATGATGTATAGCGCTGCGCTCCTGAATAAGCAGATCTTGTTATTACAAATGGACGTTTAGGATATGCAAATCGTTTTACGCCATGATAAGTCGCCCTTGCCATTTGTGTTCCGTAGATATTATGCGCTTTCCTGTGACTGCAAGGATTTCCATCGTAAATGTGACGAACATCCATCGGGAAGGTTTTATTGGGAACCTCCATAACTGCAGGTTCATTCATATCATTCCAAACCCCTTTTACACCAATCTCTGAAACTAATTCTTTAAATAATCCAGCCCACCATTCTCTAACTACAGGATTTGTATAATCTGGAAAATTACATTCACCTGGCCAAACTTTTCCTTTCATATAAGGCCCATCAGCTCTTTTGCAGAAATAATCTTTCTCTAAACCTTCTTTATAAACCCAGTAATCTTTATCGATTTTAATTCCCGGATCGATGATTACAACCGTTTTAAAACCGTCTTCGGCTAATTCTGCAACCATTCGTTTTGGATCGGGAAAATATTCTTTATTCCAGGTAAAACATCGAAATCCTTCCATATAATCAATATCCAGATATATGGCATCGCAAGGAATTTTCAATTCTCTGAATTTTGAAGTAATCTCTTTTACTTTACTCTCAGGATAATAACTCCATTTACATTGATGATAACCCAGAACCCAAAGTGGCGGTAATTCCGGTTTACCAGTCAAATCTGTATAATTGGTAACCACATCCTGCATTTGTGGGCCGTAAATAAAATAATAATTCATTTCGCCGCCCTCAGCCCAAAAGCTGGTAACGTTTCTTCTTTCCTGACAAAAATCAAAGAAAGTCCTGAAAGTATTATCAAAGAAAATTCCGTAAGATTGCTTGTTGTGCAACCCAATATAAAACGGAACTACTTTATATAACGGATCTTGTTCTTTTTGATAGGCATATTGATCTGTAGCAAAATTTTCTAATCTTTTGCCTTTTAAATTCATCTGTGTGGCTTTATCACCAAGACCGTAAAAACATTCCCCGTCTTTTGATGATTTACTCATTTTTACGATATTTCCACCGTATTCATAACTTTCTTCCCAATGAAAGCCAAGTTCATCTTCTAAAATCAAAAGATCATTCAAATCATAAATAGACAAACGAAGATCTGCTTTTTGAATTTTGCATTTGACCTTACTGGTTTTAATCTGAAAATAGGTTTCTTCTTCAGTAAGTTCCAGAAAATTATAACCGTGAAGCTGAGTTTTATCAATCGCATACGAAAAGTCATTACTAAAATACCCTTTTGTAGTAAAACGAAACCGGATTAAACTGTCTCTAAGAATAGTGACTTTTAAGATTACTTTATTGTCAGTGTGAAAAAAAATAGAATCGCCTTCATGCACAAATGAGGCAATTTTTGATGGATATAAATCGCCTTTATATTCTAATGATGTATTTGTAATCATATTGCTAATGAATTAATTGTATAAAACTAATCTTCATTTCAAACATACAAAAAAACTTGGTAAACCCCTATGAATAAAAGGATTATTCACGAAAACGTTTTTTCTGAATGAGTGCTAAATAACCACTCAAAAAATCACTGATTCGATAATTTAAAAACATTAAACTGATAAAACGGCATCCCGTAAATTAATCGACTCTTTTTTATGTAAACGAATAAACGGTAACGCTTAAAGGCGGTAAAGTTAATTCGACAGAAAAATCCCTGCCATCATAAGGTGTAGCTTCTATTTTTACTGACTTGGGGTTTTCAACACCACTTCCTCCGTAAATTGTTGCATCACTATTAAAAATTTCCTCAAGCTTGCCTTTTTGCGAAACTCCAATTCGATAATTATCTCTTACCACTTGCGTGAAATTACAAACTACAACCAAATTTTCATTGGCATTATTTCCTTTTCGGATATAAGATAAAACCGCATTTTGATGATCTGAGTAATTAATCCATTCAAAACCTTCTCCTGTAAATTGTTTTTCATACAATGCAGGACGAGATTTATACAATTGATTCAAATCTGTAATTACTTGTTTTATGCCGGAATGATAATCATATTGTAGTAAATGCCAATCTAAACTTTTCTCAAAATTCCATTCATCACTTTGCCCAAATTCAGATCCCATAAACAATAGTTTAGTTCCCGGATGCGTGAACATATAACCATAGAGCAATCTTAAATTGGCAAATTTCTGCCATTCGTCTCCCGGCATTTTATTAGCAATAGATTTTTTACCATAAACAACTTCGTCATGTGAAAACGGAAGCATAAAATTCTCCGTAAAAGCATACGTCATTGAAAATGTCAAATCATTCTGATGATATTTTCTATAAACTGTTTCCTTCTCAAAGTATTTTAAAGTATCGTGCATCCAGCCCATCATCCACTTCATTCCAAAACCTAGACCGCCTGTAAACGTTGGTCTTGAAACCATCGGGAAAGAAGTGCTTTCTTCAGCAATGGTTTGAACTCCATCAAAATTAGCATAGATTACTTCATTAAATTCTTTAAGAAAACTTACGGCCTCAAGATTTTCCCTTCCGCCATAAATATTAGGTTCCCATTCGCCATCATTTCTAGAATAATCAAGATATAACATCGAAGCAACAGCATCAACTCTCAATCCATCGGCATGATAATGTTGGAGCCAGAAAACAGCATTACTAATCAAGAAAGCCCGAACTTCATTTCGTCCATAATTAAAAACCAAACTTTTCCAGTCCGGATGATAACCTTTACGACGATCAGGATGCTCATACAAATGAGATCCGTCGAAGAATCCTAAACCATGTGCATCATCAGGAAAATGCGATGGAACCCAATCTAAAATTACACCAATACCAGCCTGATGCAACTTATCGACCAAAACCATAAAATCCTGCGGTTTCCCAAAACGGGATGTTGGCGCAAAATATCCAGTTAACTGATAACCCCATGAAGGATCATAAGGATATTCCATAATTGGCATGAATTCTACGTGAGTAAAACCTGTTTCTTTTACATATTTTACTAAATCGTCTGCCAGTTCTAAATAAGTCAAAAAGCGATTATTTTCGGCACGTTTCCAGGATCCTAAATGCACTTCATAAACCGAATATGGCTTATCGAGAGCATTATTCGCCTGACGGGATTGCATCCAATTTTCGTCTTTCCAGTTATAATCCAAATCCCAGACAACAGAAGCTGTGTGAGGCGGTTTTTCACAATACAAAGCAAACGGATCAGCCTTTTCGGTTACGATTCCGTTTATGTTCGATTGAATTTTATATTTGTAAAGTGATCCTTTTGTAAGCTCCGGAATAAATCCTTCCCATATACCTGAAGAATCCCAGCGTACTTGCAATAAATGCTCGCCTTGTGTCCAATAATTAAAATCACCAACTACCGAAACAGATTGAGCCGTTGGAGCCCAAACCGCAAAATAAACGCCTTTTACACCGTTAACTTCAACTAAATGCGCTCCTAATTTTTCGTATAATTTGAAGTGTTTTCCGGCTTTGAATAAATCAATATCAAAATCAGTAAATAGAGAATGCGTGATAACTTTATTCATATTTGGTTTTTAAGGCGATTGGGGTTTGGAATTTGGATTTTATTTTTATTGAATATTTACTTTTATATTTTACTCTATTCTGAAATTATCAGCGAGAATAGCTCCTTTTTTAACTACAACAATTCCGTCTTTGATACTGTACAATTCGTTCGTAAAATTATCCAAATGTTTACCTCCGCTTATATGAACATTGTTCCCTATGCGTACATTTTTATCAACCAAAGTATTTTGTATAAAGCAGTTTTCGCCTATTCCCACATGAATTTTATTAATACTTGCTTCATGATTCAATTCATCCAGATCCTGATAAAAATCGTTCCCCATCACATAGCAACTTTCAAGAACAGTACCTTCTCCTATTCTGGAACGAATACCAATTACAGAGTTTTTAATTTCTTTTGCGTTAATAATGCAACCTTCAGAAATTAACGATTGATTGATAATTGAATTTCTAAATTTTGAAGGAGGCAATAACCTTGGTCTTGTAAAAATTTTATTGTCATTATCAAACAAATTAAATTCCGGAATATCAGCTGTTAAACCAATATTTGCCTCAAAGAAAGATTCAATATTTCCAATATCTGTCCAATATCCCTCGTATTGATAACTCAAAATTTTATGTTTTCCAACAGCTTGCGGAATGATTTCTTTTCCAAAATCCTTCGTTTCCGGATTTGCCATTAAATCTTCTAATAATTGACGGTTAAAAATATAAATTCCCATTGAGGCTAAATATTTTTTACCTTTTTCCTGCATTTGTTCGCTTACTTCAGATTCCCATTCTGGCAAAAGTGAAGCATCGGGTTTCTCAATAAATGCTTCAATACAACTTTCATGATTCGTTTTCAGAATCCCAAATTCAGGAGCATCTTTAGCATTTACCGGTAGAGTAGCGATCGAAATTTCAGCATCTGCGGCGATATGAGCTTCCAGCATTTCATTAAAATCCATCTGATACAACTGATCTCCGGATAAAATTAAAGCATGATCGAATTCGTGTTTCAAAAAATGTGACATACATTGTCGAACGGCATCTGCAGTTCCCTGAAACCATGTTGGATTATCCGGAGTTTGTTCTGCTGCTAAAATATCAACAAATGATTGACTGAAAATACTAAAATTAAAGGTGTTTTTGATATGAGCATTCAAAGATGCCGAGTTAAACTGCGTCAAAACAAATATTTTAAAAATATCAGAATTGATACAATTCGAAATAGGAATATCAACCAATCGGTATTTTCCACCAATCGGTACTGCAGGTTTTGATCTTGTTTCTGTTAACGGAAACAAACGTGATCCTTGTCCTCCTCCTAAAATAATAGCAACTACATTTTTCTTTTTAAATTTCATTTTTCTCAATTATTAGGTTGTATATCTCGATATATTCTTGACAAACTCTTTCCCAGGAATGATCTGTTGCCATTCCCTTTTTTACTATTTTATTGAAATTTATTTTATCGTCATACAACTTGACCGCACGATTAATAGAGTAACAAATATCACCAACCGAAGCCTGATCATGGCATATACCATTTCCTTTATCACCAAAATCAACAACGGTATCACTCAAACCACCTGTTCTTCTCACAATCGGAACCGTTCCGTAACGCATAGCATACATTTGATTTAATCCGCAAGGTTCTACTCTTGACGGCATTAAAATATAATCTGACCCAGCATAAATCAAATGGGCTAATCCTTCATTATAACCAATAAAAACATTGTAATTGCCTGTATGATCATTTCGTAATTGCACTAGTTGCTCTTCTATAATGGAATTTCCAGATCCTAAAATCAAAATATTGATGTTTTCGAAATTTTCAGACAATGCAAGCGCCGAAGCCTGAGGCAATAAATCTCCGCCCTTTTCTTCAAACAAACGACCAATAAAACTAAATAAAGGTTTTGTTGGATCTAATTCAAATTGCTCACATAACTTTTCTTTATTCTCTTGTTTTCCCGTTTCAAAAGTTTCAATAGAATAATTCTGGGCAATCATTTCATCTTTCCAAGGATCCCAAACCTCAATATCAATACCGTTCAAAATTCCTCTTGATTTATATCGCACAGAATTAAATAATCCTTCTAATCCATTTGCAGAGATATTTATTTCGTTTAAATAACTAGGAGAAACAGTTGTAACAGCATCAGCGCATTTAATTCCAACTGCCAAAGAATTTAGAGAATTATTCCATTCTAAAAATCCAACATGAATCAAATCAAATTCAGGTAAATATTGAAGCTGGTCAAAACCAAACCAACCTTGATACAAACCATTATGAATCGTAATAACCGTTTTTACAGCACTCAACCTTTCATATTTATAGGCATATTTAGTCATAAACGGAATTACTCCCGTATGATGATCATGACAATTAATAATATCCGGCACTGAATTACGCGCTAAAATCCAATCTAAAGTTGCAATTTGAAAAGATAAAAACCGCTCAATATCATCTTCATATCCGTATATATTGGGGCGATTGAATAATTCATCGATTTCTATTAAATACAATTCATAACCAAGCTTATCTGTAGTTTCTTTTAAAACACTGAATGGAAAATTAAAATTTCCCAACTTAACACTTCCCCAATGAACACATTCAAAATCGTTTTCATGTCTAAATTTTGTATCATAACAAGGAACTACAACCCTAACCTCATGGCCTGTGTTTGTTTGATATTTAGGTAAAGCGCCAACTACATCTGCCAAACCGCCAACTTTTGCCATTGGGTAACATTCTGCACTGATATGAAATATTTCCATGCTAAAAATTTATAAACCTATTAAATAGTAATTTGTGAATTATTTTTTTTAGTAAACATTCATTAATGTGCTACTTTTATGTTTTTTAAATTTAGGAAAAAATAAGCAAAATTCCGCCCTCAAATAAAATTTATTGATATGACAAAAAAGGCAACTAATCCTACTAAATCATTAAAAATTCCGCAGTTTATAATTATATCCTGCAAAATATGTGCTTTTATTTCAACCAAATTGGTTACATCATACACAGCAAGACTATTTACCACACCAATAAAACATAAAGTTCCCAAACGTGAGTTTGAGATGGATACAAAAAGTATCCAAGAGACAGTTTATGTCCCAGTCATTAATCAAAGTGTTGTAACGTATCACTATGGAAAAAGTGATCGAAAAATACTGTTAGTTCATGGCTGGTCAGGACGAGGCACACAATTATTCAAAATAGCCGATGAACTTTTGAAAAATGGCTATTCAACCGTTAGTTTTGACGCTCCTGCACATGGAAAATCTCAAGGAAAAATGACGATAATGTCTGAGTTTATTGCTTCTATCCTGGAAATTGATAAAAAATATGGTCCGTTTGAAATCGCAATTGGCCATTCATTAGGAGGAATGTCAGTTTTAAATGCCATAAAAGACGGTCTTCACGTAAAAAAAGCCATAGTAATTGGGAGTGGTGATATTGTTCAAGATATAATTGATGATTTTATCTTAAAACTTGGCTTAAAACAAGAAATAAGTGATCGTCTTCGAGATCTTTTTGAAGATAAATATCAAGTAAAAATGGATGATTTTTCAGCCTATAAAGCGGCACAGCAAGTCAAAATTCCCGTTTTGGTAATACATGATAATGATGATCCTGAAGTTTCGGTAAAAGCAGGAATTCATATACATCAACAACTTGAGAATGGTACTTTATACTTAACTGAAGGATTAGGACACAGAAAAATACTTGGGAATCAAAATGTTATTAAAAAAGTATTGGATTTTATCAAAACCAACTAATTTTGTGATAGTTACAATTTTATTTATTTAATTCTAAAGAAAACAAAAATGGATTTATTTGGAGAAACATCAAATTGGGAAACGAAACTTACACCTATTTTAGATAAATATAAAGGAAAAAGACATCCTTTAGAATATCAAAATACGTATCAGTTATTGGTTATGGTTGTTTTATCTGCTCAGGATTCTGATGCAAATATTAATAAAATTGCACCAGCTTTATTTGAAGAATATCCCACTTTAAATAGTTTATCTAAAGCAGATCCAGAGACCTTTATTCCTTATATAAGTAAAGTCCGAAATTACCCTACAAAAGCACAATGGCTCTTAGAAATTGCAAAAACGATCCAGAATGATGAAGATATTCCTTTAAACATGAAAGAATTAACCGCTTTAAAAGGCATCGGAAGAAAATCTGCCAATGTAATTCTAAGAGAAACTAATAAACCAGCAGAAGGTATTATTGCTGATTTACACGTAATTCGTGTGGCTCCAAGAATTGGCATAATTAAAGAAGCTAAAGACGGAATTAAAGTCGAAAAAGATCTAATACAGATTTTACCTAAAGATATCTGGTCTGAAATCGGAATGGCAATCTCTTTCCTGGGACGTGAAACCTGCAGACCAAAACCTAAATGTGAAGAATGCCTAATTGCAGATTCTTGTCATTATTATCTAACAGAAGTCATATAAAATATTATTTTCTTCTTGTATCAATTATATAAATAATCTTCCAGGAATCTTTTTCTTTAAACAAAGTAAAAGTATTTACTCCCGAATGGCTCAATTTATCGTTCAGATAAAATTCATACGGCGCCCAAACGTGCGCCATACTTCCGTCTATTTGAATATTATAACTTAAAATCTTTTCGTTGAATTTTACATTAGACGAAATTGTAGCAATTGATTTATAAAATTCCTTTGCCGTTTCATCAGATAATTTATTTCCTTTAGTTTTACTTTCACTAATAGATTGCAAAATAATCTTATCAAAACACACTAATTTCAGTTTAATTGTGTCTTTTTGATGAAATCCTTCAAAGAAAGACTCAATAGTTTTCTGCACGTCCTGTTGTTGCGCATTTGAAACTAAACCAAACAATAATAAAGCTAATACAACATATATTCTCATAAAAAATCAGGTTAAAGTATACAATTAAACACCAAATTGGCTCAAATGGTGTTCCAAATGTTTGCTAAACATATTATTCCATTCTTTAGATGTCAATTTGCCAAAAGAAAGAGATTCTTTTCCTTCAAATTCTCTTTCTCCTAATTCCTGTGTTTTATTAATATAAGCAACTAGCCGCTTCTTTTCGATATCAAAATTTCGATCACCTTTAATTATAAACTGTGGTGCAGTCCCATTATTTCTAGCATATGATTTGTCATCAACAACTTTATTTTTTACAAGCGATTTTAAAATAAATCTCATTAAAGCATTAGGCTTAGGATGAATATTATCATAAACCATTTCATAAGACACATTACAATGAGCCAGCATTTGAGAAACATTCATTTTACCCCAAAGCCCTTCTGAATCCGGACTAAGCTTATCAATACGATTTATAAAATCATTACAAACTTCTTTATCAAAAATATTTTTCATAATCTAATTTAGTTTAAAATTTTGGCAATAGATATAAAGAGTAGCAAAAGTATAAAATATAAAATTACATAAGTATTTTACCACTAATTTAATTAATCTTAATGGCGTTTCCCTACGGGTCAGGCTGTCCCTTAAATCTTTTGTGACAGGGTTTTAGTATTTTGAGAACTTTTTTTTTTTTTGGGGGGGTATCACAAAAGGATATCACTTCCATCCCTAACACACTTTACAGCAAAAAGAAATTGCAGTTTTCAAAAGAAATTCAACACAAAAAACCTCATTTAACCACAAAGCCCGCAAAGCTGCTTGTTAACAGCTTTGCGGGCTTTGTGTATTCAGAGGATTTTAAATTTCCCCGTGTGCTTTTTGGTAAAACACAAACGGTCATAAACCAAAAAACCCCGTTTCGTTAGAAACAGGGTTTTTCAAAAGAAAGGCGACGACATACTCTCCCACATAACTGCAGTACCATCTGCGCAGGCGGGCTTAACTACTCTGTTCGGGATGGGAAGAGGTGAGCCCCGCCGCAATAACCACCTTAAGGTTGTTAGTTGCTTTAGGCAACTTTTAATTGTTAATTATAAATTGTTAATTATCAATTAAAAAATATTTTAACATACTGAGATAAAGAAACATAAATTTATTAGAAAGTTTCCTCCCGATAGCCGAAGCTATCGGGAAAAGGGTGTACATAAGCTTACGGATTATTAGTACTACTCGACTATGACATTACTGCCTTTACATCTATAGCCTATCAACGTGGTCATCTTCCACGATCCTTAAAAGAAATCTCATCTTGTGGTGGGTTTCGCGCTTATATGCTTTCAGCGCTTATCCCTTCCAAACGTAGCTACTCTGCGGTGCCCCTGGCGGGACAACAGATACACTAGAGGTTTGTCCAATTCGGTCCTCTCGTACTAGAATCAGATCCACTCAAATTTCTAACGCCCACAGTAGATAGAGACCGAACTGTCTCACGACGTTCTGAACCCAGCTCGCGTGCCACTTTAATGGGCGAACAGCCCAACCCTTGGGACCTTCTCCAGCCCCAGGATGTGACGAGCCGACATCGAGGTGCCAAACCCCCCCGTCGATATGAGCTCTTGGGGGAGATCAGCCTGTTATCCCCGGCGTACCTTTTATCCTTTGAGCGATGGCCCTTCCATGCGGAACCACCGGATCACTATGCTCTACTTTCGTACCTGATCGACCTGTATGTCTCTCAGTCAAGCTCCCTTATGCCATTGCACTCTACGCACGGTTACCAAGCGTACTGAGGGAACCTTTAGAAGCCTCCGTTACTCTTTTGGAGGCGACCACCCCAGTCAAACTACCCACCAAGCAATGTCCCCCGATACTCGGGGTTAGGCCTCAGATAAACAAAGGGTTGTATTTCAACAATGACTCCACAACGCCTGGCGACGCCACTTCACAGTCTCCAACCTATCCTACACATCATTTATCCAAGGTCAATACTAAGCTATAGTAAAGGTGCACAGGGTCTTTTCGTCCCACTGCGGGTAAACGGCATCTTCACCGTTACTACAATTTCACCGAGCTCATGGCTGAGACAGTGTCCAGATCGTTACACCATTCGTGCAGGTCGGAACTTACCCGACAAGGAATTTCGCTACCTTAGGACCGTTATAGTTACGGCCGCCGTTTACTGGGGCTTCAATTCAATGCTTCTCCGAAGATAACATCTCCTCTTAACCTTCCAGCACCGGGCAGGTGTCAGGCCCTATACTTCATCTTACGATTTTGCAGAGCCCTGTGTTTTTGATAAACAGTCGCCTGGACCTCTTCACTGCGGCCAGCTTGCGCTGGCGACCTTTCTCCCGAAGTTACAGGTCTATTTTGCCTAATTCCTTAGCCATGAATCTCTCGAGCACCTTAGGATTCTCTCCTCAACTACCTGTGTCGGTTTACGGTACTGGTACTAATTACCTGAAGTTTAGAGGTTTTTCTTGGAAGCCCTTAGGCGCACTATCTCTTTGTCCGAAGACTCCGAGTACTATCGTATTTCCCCAAAAGATGTGGATTTGCCTGCATCTCTTATAGGTAGGTACTTCAACGAACTATTCCGTCAGTTCGCGGCGCTTTCATCACTCCGTCACCCCATCACAGTAATTAGTAGTACGGGAATATTAACCCGTTAGCCATCGACTGTCCCTTTCGGGTTCGCCTTAGGACCAGACTAACCCACAGCTGATTAGCATAGCTGTGGAAACCTTAGTTTTTCGGTGTGCGGGTTTCTCGCCCGCATTATCGTTACTTATGCCTACATTTTCTTTTCTAACCAGTCCAGCATACCTGACGATACACCTTCAACCCTGTTAGAATGCTCCCCTACCACTTACAGTCAGACTGTAAATCCATAGCTTCGGTAATATGTTTATGCCCGATTATTATCCATGCTCGTCCGCTCGACTAGTGAGCTGTTACGCACTCTTTAAATGAATGGCTGCTTCCAAGCCAACATCCTAGCTGTCTGGGCAGACAAACCTCGTTCTTTCAACTTAACATATATTTGGGGACCTTAGCTGATGGTCTGGGTTCTTTCCCTCTCGGACTTGGACCTTAGCACCCAAGCCCTCACTGCTGTGAAACATTATATAGCATTCGGAGTTTGTCAGGAATTGGTAGGCGGTGAAGCCCCCGCATCCAATCAGTAGCTCTACCTCTATATAACTTTATGCACAGCGCTGCACCTAAATGCATTTCGGGGAGTACGAGCTATTTCCGAGTTTGATTGGCCTTTCACCCCTACCCACAGGTCATCCGAAGACTTTTCAACGTCAACCGGTTCGGTCCTCCACTGTGTGTTACCACAGCTTCAACCTGCCCATGGGTAGATCACACGGTTTCGCGTCTAACACTACTGACTAAAGCGCCCTATTCAGACTCGCTTTCGCTACGGATCCGTGGCTTAACCACTTAACCTTGCCAGCAACGTTAACTCGTAGGCTCATTATGCAAAAGGCACGCCGTCACCCCACGAAAGGGCTCCGACCGCTTGTAAGCGTATGGTTTCAGGATCTATTTCACTCCGTTATTCACGGTTCTTTTCACCTTTCCCTCACGGTACTGGTTCACTATCGGTCTCTCAGGAGTATTTAGCCTTAGCGGATGGTCCCGCCAAATTCAGACAGGGTTTCACGTGCCCCGCCCTACTCAGGATACCACTATCTATTATACTCGTTACCCATACGAGGCTATCACTCTCTATGGCGTTACTTTCCAGTAACTTCTGGTTCCTTGTACATAAAATCTCGTGGTCCTACAACCCCAACATTGCCGTAACAACATTGGTTTGGGCTAATCCGCGTTCGCTCGCCACTACTTACGGAATCACTTTTGTTTTCTTCTCCTCCGCCTACTTAGATGTTTCAGTTCAGCGGGTTTGCCCACCTATCGGTGTACTATGTCTTCAACATAGTGGGTTGCCCCATTCGGATATCTACGGATCAATCGGTGTGTGCCCGTCCCCGTAGCTTTTCGCAGCTTATCACGTCCTTCTTCGCCTCTGAGAGCCTAGGCATCCCCCATACGCCCTTATTTTGCTTATTGTACCAATCATAAATTTAATTATGACCGTTTTTTTTGTCTTTTACAATAAAATTGTAAAAAACGCTTTCTACTTTTTATTATTTTCTTATCTCAATATGTCAATGAACTTTTATTTACTTTTTTCAGTAAATTCGTGGAGAATAACGGAGTCGAACCGTTGACCTCCTGCGTGCAAGGCAGGCGCTCTAGCCAGCTGAGCTAATCCCCCATTTTTAAATGATGAGTTATGAATTATGAGTTATGAATTCACTCATAAACGCTCAACTTCTAAAATTTCCTTTTTTTTAAGCTTACAGTCTTTTTAATTTGTTATTGTTTTTTATAATTTACAATTCATAATTTATAATCAACAATTTAAAAAGTAGTCCCGGGCAGACTCGAACTGCCGACCCCTACATTATCAGTGTAGTACTCTAACCAGCTGAGCTACGAGACTCTGTTTTACTTAAAATTTATTATTTGAACTAACAGCAAGAGTAATTGAATTTTAAAATTCAGATCCTTTAGATAGACATCTTTTTTCCTCAACGTGCATAAATGCTAACATTTGAGGCTCTAGAAAGGAGGTGTTCCAGCCGCACCTTCCGGTACGGCTACCTTGTTACGACTTAGCCCTAGTTACCAGTTTTACCCTAGGCAGCTCCTTGCGGTCACCGACTTCAGGCACCCCCAGCTTCCATGGCTTGACGGGCGGTGTGTACAAGGCCCGGGAACGTATTCACCGGATCATGGCTGATATCCGATTACTAGCGATTCCAGCTTCACGGAGTCGAGTTGCAGACTCCGATCCGAACTGTGACCGGTTTTATAGATTCGCTCCTGGTCGCCCAGTGGCTGCTCTCTGTACCGGCCATTGTAGCACGTGTGTAGCCCAAGGCGTAAGGGCCGTGATGATTTGACGTCATCCCCACCTTCCTCACAGTTTGCACTGGCAGTCTTGTTAGAGTTCCCGACATGACTCGCTGGCAACTAACAACAGGGGTTGCGCTCGTTATAGGACTTAACCTGACACCTCACGGCACGAGCTGACGACAACCATGCAGCACCTTGTAAATTGTCTTGCGAAAGATCTGTTTCCAAACCGGTCAATCTACATTTAAGCCTTGGTAAGGTTCCTCGCGTATCATCGAATTAAACCACATGCTCCACCGCTTGTGCGGGCCCCCGTCAATTCCTTTGAGTTTCATTCTTGCGAACGTACTCCCCAGGTGGGATACTTATCACTTTCGCTTAGCCACTGAAATTGCTCCCAACAGCTAGTATCCATCGTTTACGGCGTGGACTACCAGGGTATCTAATCCTGTTCGCTACCCACGCTTTCGTCCATCAGCGTCAATCCATTAGTAGTAACCTGCCTTCGCAATTGGTATTCCATGTAATCTCTAAGCATTTCACCGCTACACTACATATTCTAGTTACTTCCTAATAATTCAAGTTTAACAGTATCAATGGCCGTTCCACCGTTGAGCGATGGGCTTTCACCACTGACTTATTAAACCGCCTACGGACCCTTTAAACCCAATGATTCCGGATAACGCTTGGATCCTCCGTATTACCGCGGCTGCTGGCACGGAGTTAGCCGATCCTTATTCTTACGATACCGTCAAGCTCCGACACGTCGGAGTGTTTCTTCTCGTATAAAAGCAGTTTACAATCCATAGGACCGTCATCCTGCACGCGGCATGGCTGGATCAGGCTTGCGCCCATTGTCCAATATTCCTCACTGCTGCCTCCCGTAGGAGTCTGGTCCGTGTCTCAGTACCAGTGTGGGGGATCTCCCTCTCAGGACCCCTACCCATCGTAGCCTTGGTAAGCCGTTACCTTACCAACTAGCTAATGGGACGCATGCTCATCTTTTACCGTTGTGACTTTAATAGTGACTTCATGCGAAGTTGCTATGCTATGAGGTATTAATCCAAATTTCTCTGGGCTATCCCTCTGTAAAAGGTAGATTGCATACGCGTTACGCACCCGTGCGCCGGTCTCTGCTCCCGAAGAAGCATACCCCTCGACTTGCATGTGTTAAGCCTGCCGCTAGCGTTCATCCTGAGCCAGGATCAAACTCTTCATCGTATATTTTTTATATTATATTGCGATGTTTTATCTATCGGTTCTTTTCGAATCTCTCAATTCTATTACTCTTATTCTTTTGTTTTAACATCTCTGTTAAAACGGCTGTCAATTCAATATGTCTACGAACGTGTTTCTTTTTCAATCTCGCCTGTTTCTCAAGGCGGGTGCAAAAGTAGAAAACTTTTTTCTAATTGGCAAATGTTTTTTTTGAAGTTTTTTAAAAGAAATTTTACTTTCTTTTTTTCTTCCTAAAACCTACCAATCTTTCAATGAGCTTCCGCTTTTTGCGGGGTGCAAATGTAACATTCAATTTAAAATCTCACAAGCTTTTTCTAATCTTTTTTTGAAAATAAATTCTCTTCTTCGATTATCAATTCCTGTCAGTCTCTCAGTGAACGTCGCCGTTGTTGCGGGTGCAAAAGTAGGCACTTCATTCGGTTAAACAATGACTTTTCTGAACTATTTTTAATCTTTTTTTATAACTGACTGGTTTTGCGTATTTTACAACCTGAAGTTTTTTAAAGGTTTGTGCTTCTTTATTGTCTTTGGAGTGAATTTGCCTGTTTTTGTCTCGTTTGCCACCAAGGCACTAAGGCACAAAGTTTGCTTTTCCCCTATTTCACTCTGTTTTTCTTAATCTCGCAAAGATGCAAAGACGCAGAAGTTTTATTTTTTAGGTGTTTTCTTCTCTTTTATAGCTGATCTTCTTTTGAAAACTAATGCCCTAGCCCCGATAGTAGCGGAAATCCTTTTGCTTTTTTCTTTAAAAAGCAAAAGATTGGAGCGCATAGCGGGATTAAGCTCCTTATTTAAATTCCAAATTCCAATTCAGAAAGCTTCGACTTCGCTCAGCCGGACAAAAACTGTTCTTATATTATAGTGCAATTTTGCTCTTATATATAGGTGTCAAAAATAAACCCGACAGGTTTTAAAAACCTGTCGGGTTGTATTGTCGAATCTTAGTCTTATATATAAGGAGTGATTATTGTTTAGATTGTGTTTTGGCTTTTTCTTCCCAGTAGTTCATCAGATCATCATAATTTACGGGATTGGCGGGTTTCTGATTGATTAATCGGCCAGAATCGAATGCACGTTGAAGAATCGTTTCTATTAAATAGTCTTCGTTTACTTCATACGGTTTGTATTCTCTCTTTAAACTTATATCAAACAAATTGGCGGTTGTATTAGAAACAAATGCTTTGAATCCGCTTTTTAAGGTTCGAATTAATTCATAAGTTGTGATTCCGGTTTGTCTGTGAATTAACTTTACCAAAATTTGACCTTGTCTGCGTGACAATTTCTTTAATCTGTCTTCGAATTCGTTATTAAGATAGTCTTCAACAATCTTAAAATATTTTTTCTTTTCGCGATTGGTTTTCAAACGTGCCATTCCCTGATTTAATGCTGTCAATCGATCAGCAGCTAATTTAGCATAGGGATACACTTTATAAACTCGGTTTTGAAGAATCAAAAATTGCTTTTGAGCTTCGGGATCTAACTTTTCTTTGGTAATAATAATCTCCGGCAATTGAATTGTATCACCTAATATAGAATCTTTTTCGGTTAGAACATAGCCCATTTCCTGATTTGGCTTAGGAGTAACCTGAGCTTGGCTTGTAAACGAAATCAATATAAAGAATAATATAGTGCTGGTAAATCTCATTGAGTCATAATTTAAATGTAAAATTATATATTTATACACAACTCTAATACCAAATTTATAAATTAGCAAAAAAATATTTTTATGAGTACTGAATCTATCTTAAAAGATACGTCTATTGCTTTCCTGGAAAGCTACCTAAATAATGCCTCACCAACGGGTTACGAAAGTGAAGGTCAAAAACTTTGGATGAATTATTTAAAACCTTATGTTGACACTTTTATTACTGATACTTACGGAACAGCTGTAGGTGTCATTAATCCTGATGCTCCTTTTAAGGTTGTAATTGAAGGGCATGCCGATGAAATTTCCTGGTATGTAAACTACATTACTGACGACGGTTTATTGTATGTGATAAGAAATGGCGGTTCTGATCACCAGATTGCGCCTTCAAAAAGGGTTCACATTCATACTAAAAAAGGAATTGTAAAGGGTGTTTTTGGATGGCCGGCAATTCATACGAGATTACGTGATAAGGAAGAATCTCCAAAAATCAGCAATATTTTTATTGATTTAGGCTGTGAAACTAAAGAGCAAGTTGAGGAGATGGGCGTTCATGTGGGCTGTGTAATTACCTATCCTGATGAGTTTATGATTTTGAACGAGAATAAATTCGTTTGTCGTGCGATTGATAACAGAATGGGTGGATTTATGATTGCCGAAGTTGCTCGTTTATTAAAGGAAAATAAAAAAGAATTGCCTTTTGGTTTATATATTGTAAATTCGGTTCAAGAGGAAATTGGTTTACGCGGCGCAGAGATGATTGCCCAAACAATTAAACCAAATGTTGCTATTGTGACTGATGTTTGCCACGATACCACTACTCCAATGATTGATAAAAAGGTCGAAGGTGATCTTAAAATGGGTAAAGGTCCCGTTATTGCTTACGCACCTGCGGTTCAAAACAAACTTCGTGATTTAATTGTTGATACGGCTGTCGAAAATAAAATTCCGTTTCAGCGTCATGCAACTTCAAGAGCAACCGGAACTGATACTGATGCTTTTGCTTATAGTAATGGCGGTGTGGCATCGGCATTGATTTCTTTGCCTTTGCGTTATATGCATACTACTGTAGAAATGGTTCATAGAGAAGATGTCGAAAATGTGATCCAACTGATTTATGAGTCATTATTGAAGATTGAAAACAATGAAACTTTTTCTTATTTCAAATAAAAACAGCATTTAAAATATCAATTCGGCTGTTTTATAAATAGCCGAATTGATACCTAAAAAAGCATGAAAATACTACTACTCGAGGACGATTTTACTTTATCTAAAGAAATCTCGGCATTCTTTACTTCAAAAGAATTCGAGTGTTTTCCTTATTATGATGGTTCCTTATTATTAAAAAAATATTCTGCTTACGAATATGATTTAATAATTCTCGATATCAATGTACCAGGAGTTAACGGAATTGACGTTTGCAAAGGCATTAGAGAAGTTGATAAAAAAACTCCTATTATCATGCTGACAGCTTTTAGCGAAATTGAAGATAAATTGGCTTCTTTTGATAATGGTGCAGACGATTATCTGGTAAAACCTTTTCATTTTGAAGAATTATACGCCCGAATTTCTTCTCTTTTAAGACGAAAAGAGATTCCGCAACAAACGGAGAAAAAAATATTGATTCATGATTTGGAAATTCTGGAAGATGATATGAAAGTATATCGCTCCGGCGAAGAAATTAAACTTACTCCAAAAGAGTTTAAACTTATTCTGATTTTGGCTCAAGCCAAAGGAAAAGTTCTATCGAAACAATTTATTGCTGATAAACTGTGGGATTATCATATCGAAACTAATCAGAATACCATTGAGGTTTATATTAACTTTCTTAGAAAGAAAATCGATAAAGACCACGAAACAAAACTCATTAGAACTAAAATTGGATACGGATATTATTTAAGCGATTTGGAATGACATTAAAAAATAGGATATCATTATTGGTTAGTTTGTTATTTACAATCCTTTTTGGGTTGGCTTCTACCTTGATATTTATTTTATATTCTAATTTTAGAAAGGAAGAATTTCGTGATCGTCTTGAAATAAAAGCGCTTTCGAATATTAAACTTTTGGTAAATGTAAAGGAAGTCGACGATCAGCTTTTAAAGATGATTGATCAAAATTCGATCAATAAATTGTATGATGAAAAGACTCTGGTATTCGATTCTAATTACAAACTTATCTACAGCAGTATTGATGATGCCAAAATCAATTGGTCTGTTGAAGATTTAAAATACCTTAAAAAGCACAAAACCTTTTTTAAACAACAAGGAAACTATGAGGTTTATGGTGTTTTTTATGATACTAAAGACAGAGATTTTTATGCTTTGATATCTGCGACTGATGATTATGGAAAAAGAAAACTCTTGTTTTTAAGATATACTTTAGTGATTTCTTATATTTTCTTTACTTGTATCTGCTGGGTTCTAACTTCGTTTATGGTTAAAAAAGCTATGAATCCGTTAAGTGCTTTTCATCAGAAAATTAAAAACATAAACGCGAATAATCTTGATACCCGTATTGAATCAAAAAGCAATAAAAATGAAATTGATTTGATTGCAAACGAGTTTAATTTCATGATGGACAGGATCGAGGTTTCCTATCAAAAACAAAAAGAATTTACGGCGCACGCTTCACACGAGCTTAGAACTCCATTATCAAGAATTACTTCGCAAATAGAAAATGTTGTAGCTGATGCAAAAACTCCTGTAGAAAATAAATCGTTTCTAAAAACAATTTTATCAGATGTAAATCAATTAACTGAGCTAATCAATTCGTTGCTTATTTTATCTAAAATTGATAACAAAAATTACGAAAATAAAGAGGTTCATCGTATTGATGAAATTCTATTTTCGGCAATCGAAAAATTAAATAAAAGCTTTCCTGATTTTATTATTTTATTTGAAATAGAAGAAAATGACAATCTCGATACTGCATTAGAAATCAAAGGAAACAAAAATCTGTTAGAAATTGCTTTGAGCAATGTTTTGAAAAATGCCTGTGTCTACTCTGATAATAAACAGGCAAAAGTAAAAATTAGCACTGACAATGAAAATCTTATTGTTTCTGTATTAAATACTGGGCCAACCTTAAATGAAACGGAGCAAAAAAATCTTTTCCAACCCTTTATGCGTGGCGAAAATGCAAAAGGAACTTCTGGTTTTGGGCTAGGTTTACGTATTGTTCAGCGGATTTTAAATCTCCATAATTCAACCATAACTTACAGCATTACAGATATTAACACGAATTTATTTCAGTTATTTTTTCATTTATAATTTATTTTAAGGTATTTTTAAGGTAGATTTTAAGGTCTCTTAAAGTCTGCTGATAGCATATTTGTATAAAATAAATTTGATACAATGAGAAAACTATGTGCCTTATTATTGCTTGTATTATTCAATCAGGTAATTACAGCTCAAAAAACAGTCACACTTCAGGATTGTGAGAGCCAGTTTCTTAAAAAGAATCTTTTTTTGTTGGCATCACAATATAATATTGATGCTTCAAAAGCACTAACTATTCAAGCCCGCATTTGGGAAAATCCTACAATCAGCGCAGAATTAAATGCGTACAATCCGGAAGGGAATCAATATTTTGATATTGGAAAAAATGGTCAAAAATCATTTGCCATTCAGCAGCTAATTTACTTAGGCGGAAAAAAAAGTAATGAAGTGAAATTGGCACAAACCAATGAACAGTTGGCTGAATTGCAATTCAATGATTTATTAAGGACTTTAAAACTACAATTACGTAAAAGTTTTTATACTGTTTATTACAACACTAAAAATCTTGAAACTACAGATAAACAGCTTTTACATATCGAAGATTTAATTAACTCCTATTCTGTTCAGGTTCAAAAAGGCAATATAGCTTTAAAAGATTTAGTACGCTTGCAGTCTTTGTATCTCAATTTTAAAAATGAACGAATGGAGGTTGTCAATGATAATATCGAAGAACAGGCTAAGCTGAAATTATTACTGAACGAAACCGAAACGGTAATTCCAAACGTTTCTGATTCAGAGTTTAATAAATACTTAAAAACAATTGCTTTTGATTTAAAATCTTTTGAAAATGATGCTATAACCAATCGCCCTGATTATTTGGCCAAGCAAAAAGAAATTGATGCAAATACATTGAATGTAAAATGGCAAAAATCGCTTTCTATTCCTGATATTACTGTAGGTGCAACTTATGATCAACGTGGCGGTGCTTTTAATAAAGAAGCTAATTTGACGCTTGGAATTCCATTGCCACTTTGGAATAAAAATAAAGGAAACATTAAATATGCTCAAACCATTCTGGAACAATCTAAAGTTGATAAACAAAACTTTGATTTGCAATTGCAAACTGAAATTACCTCGGCATGGAATAAATGGGATGAATCCCGCAAAAACTATGTGCTTATAAAACCAACTGTCAATTCTGATTTTGAAGCTGTTTACAACGGAATGCTGAATAATTTTCAAAAACGAAACGTCAGTTTATTAGAGTTTACTGATTTTATGGAAAGTTATAATCAGGCTTCAATTCAGGTTAATGAATTAAAGAAAAAAGTAGTGCTTTCCGGCGAAGAATTAAATAGTACAATCAACAAAGACTTATTTTAAAACTAAATAAAGATGAAACATAAACTAATCATAGCAATTGCGCTCGTAAGTCTATCAATTGCAAGCTGCAAAAAAGAAGTTGAAAATCCGGACACAAATGCCTCTTTTGCACTAAGTGATTCAATGCTAAAAACCACTACAATGACAGAAGCTCAAAATCAGCCTGTAAAAAATCAGTTAAACTTTTATGGAAAAATTACCGCCGATAATAATAAAGCAATTGACGTTTATCCGCTTGTTGGGGGAATTGTACTAAAAGTAAATGTAGAACTTGGAGATTATGTGAATAAAGGACAAGTTTTGGCTACAATAAGAAGTACCGATATTGCTGATTTTGAAAAACAATCTATTGATGCTAAAAGTGATTTATTAGTTGCCAAAAATAATTTAAAAGTTGCTCAGGAATTATTTGATGGAAAACTAAACTCTGAAAGCGAAGTTCTTGAAGCCAAATCGCAAGTAAATAAAGCACAATCACAATTGAATAAAATTCAGGAAACTTATAAAATATACAACATCAAAGCGGGTTCGATTTACGAAGTAACAGCTCCAATTAGTGGTTTTATCATTCAAAAAAGTATTAATCAGGATATGCTTTTAAGAAATGACCGTTCTGAAAACATCTTTGATATTGCTGAGATTAGTGAAGTTTGGGCAATGGCAAATATTAATGAAATGGATATTAATAAGGTGAAACTGGGAATTGATGCTGATGTAACAACTTTAAGTTATCCTGATAAAGTTTTTAAAGGAAAAGTAGATAAAATCTTTAACGTAATTGATCCACAAACCAAAGCGATGCAAGCTCGTATTAAACTACAAAATCCGGGATATATGCTGAAACCTGACATGAATGCAAGCATCAAATTATCTTTTAATGAAGATAAATCAATGATTGCCATTCCTAGCAAAGCAATTGTTTTTGATAAGAGTAAAAACTTTGTAATGGTATTTAAAGATCGTCATAATATAGAAACCAGACAAGTTGATGTTTACAGAGTTGTTGGAGACACCACTTATATTTCAACTGGTTTAAAAGAAAATGAAAAAGTTATTACCAACAATCAGTTATTTATTTACCGCGCTTTAAACGAATAGGACATGAACAAATTCATACGAAATATAATTGCTTTTTCGCTTAAGAATAAAGCATTTACCTTTTTTTGGGTAGGAATATTGGCTGTAGCCGGATTTATTTCTTTCAAAAATATGCCAATTGACGCTTTTCCTGATGTAACAAATACACAGATTATCATTATTACACAATGGAATGGTAAAAGTGCCGAAGAAGTAGAGCGTTTTGTGACCTCTCCTATTGAGATCTCAATGAATTCCGTACAAAAAAAGACCAGTGTTCGTAGTATTACGATGTTTGGTTTATCTGTAATTAAAATTATTTTTGATGATGGTGTCGATGATACTTTTGCGCGTCAGCAGGTCAATAATTTATTAAAAAACGTTTCTCTTCCTGAAAATGTTGAGCCTGACGTTCAGCCGCCTTATGGTCCGACCGGAGAAATATTCAGATATATTGTAAAAAGTGACAGCAGAGACAGTAGAGAATTATTGACTTATCAAAACTGGATTATAGACAAACAATTGCGTTCTGTTCCTGGTGTTGCCGATTTAAATGTTTTTGGAGGTCAGGATAAAACTTATGAAGTTGGTGTTGATCCTATAAAACTAGCTAAATATAACATTACTCCTCTACAGGTTTATAATGCTGTAAATTCAGGAAACTTAAATGTTGGTGGTGATATTATCGAAAAAAACGGACAAGCTTTCGTCGTTCGTGGTGTTGGGCTCCTAAAATCAATATCGGATATTGAAAACATTATTGTAGATGATGCTCACGGAAATCCAATTTTAGTAAAAAATGTAGCTTCTGTTTACGAAAGTTCAATGCCTAGAGTTGGTCAAACCGGAATTGGCAATAATGATGATGCCGTTGAAGGGATTGTTGTAATGCGTAAGGGCGAAAATGCTCAGGAAACATTAGCATTAATCAAAGACAAAATAAAGGATTTAAATGAAAACGTTCTTCCAAAGGATATAAAAATTGAGACTTTTTATGATCGTGATAATTTAATGAATTTCACGACCGAAACAGTAATGCATAATTTATTTGAAGGAATTATTCTGGTTACTTGTGTCGTGTTTCTTTTCATGGCTGATTGGAGAACTACATTTACGGTTTCGATTGTTATTCCTTTATCCTTATTATTTGCTTTTTTATGTCTCAAAATGATGGGAATGAGTGCAAACTTACTGAGTTTAGGTGCAGTCGATTTCGGGATTATTATTGATGGTGCGGTGGTAATGGTCGAGGGATTATTTGTGGTATTGGATCACCGCGCGCATCAATTAGGGATGGCAAAATATAATAAAATTGCAAAAGGAAGCTTGATTAAAACAACCGGAACTGAAATGGGTAAAGCCATCTTCTTTTCTAAACTAATCATTATTACAGCTTTATTGCCAATATTTTCATTTCAAAAAGTAGAAGGAAAAATGTTCTCGCCTCTAGCCTTCACCTTAGGTTTTGCCTTAATGGGAGCTTTGCTTTTTACTTTGACATTAGTTCCTGTTTTATCTCATCTTCTTTTAAATAAAAATGTAAAAGAGAAAAATAATCCTTTTGTTAATTTTTGGGATAGAGTTGTTGGTAAAGGTTTTGCCTGGACATTCAGACATAAAGTAAAAACGCTGATAGCTTCAGTAGCTTTATTGGTTGCAGTTTTCTTTTCGGCAACTTTCTTAGGAACTGAGTTTTTACCTCAATTAAATGAAGGAGCTTTATGGGTAACGGCCGAATTGCCAATGAGCACTTCATTGCCTGAAAGTGTAAAAACGGCGGCAATGATTCGTAAAGACCTTGAAAGTTTCCCGGAAGTAAAAAAGGTATTATCACAAACGGGCCGAAGTAACGACGGAACAGATCCAAATGGTTTTGGTTTTATTCAGCTTCAGGTAGATTTAAAACCTAAATCTGAATGGAAACGAAAAATTAATATGGATGGACTCATCAACGAAATGGATCAAAAACTAAAAGTTCATCAAGGAATAACCTATAATTATTCGCAACCTGTTATTGATAACGTGGCAGAATCTGTGGCCGGTTTTAAAGCTTCAAATGCAGTCAAAATATATGGTGACGATCTAAACAAACTAGATGAATTATCAAATGAAGTTCTAAACAAAATCAAGGATATTCCGGGAATCAAAGATGTTGGAATTTTAAGAAACGTTGGTCAGCCAGAAATCAGTGTAATCTTAGATAGAGAAAAAATGGCTGCTTATGGAGTAACTTTAAGTGATGCTCAAGCAGTTCTGGAATTAGCTTTTGGAGGAAAAACAGCAACTCAAAAATATGAAGATGAGAAAAAATTTGATGTAAGAGTTCGTTTCTTAAAAGAATATCGAAAAGACGAAGTTGATCTTGCTGAACTTAAAGTACCTACAATAAGCGGTATAAAAATCCCTCTTAAAGAAATATGTGATATTAAAACCGTTACTGGTCCAGCTTTTATTTATAGAGATAATACAAAACGTTTTATTGGTGTAAAATTCTCTGTTCGTGATCGAGATTTAGGAAGTACAATTGCTGAAGCACAGAAAAAAGTAGCCCAATTAAAAATGCCTACAGGTTATACAACAGGCTGGACAGGAGAATTTGAAAATCAGGTTCGTGCCAGTGCACGTTTAGCACAAGTAGTTCCAATAAGTTTAATTGGAATATTTGTCCTGTTGTTTATTTTATTCGGAAACATTAAAGATTCACTTTTAGTTTTAGCCAATGTTCCGTTTGCTGTAATTGGTGGAATCATCGCTTTACATCTTACAGGAATGAATTTTGGAATCTCGGCAGGCGTTGGTTTTATTGCCTTACTCGGGATTTGTATTCAGAATGGAGTTATTCTGATATCTGAATTTCATCATAATCTGAAAGCAAAATTCACACTTGAAGAATCCATTTTTAGGGGAGTTAAAGCAAGAACAAGAGCCGTAGTAATGACAGCTTTAATGGCTTCTATTGGTTTAATGCCAGCAGCTATCTCTACCGGGATTGGTTCTGAATCACAAAAACCATTAGCAATTGTTATTATTGGAGGTTTGGTAACAGCAACGATTTTGACTTTATTGGTTTTCCCAATTTTATTCTGGGTATTCAACCGCAAAAAACACGTTCCAATTGAATAAAATATTTAAGACTGATTAATTGGTTAAATTAATTTGATTCGGTTAAAAGAAAAAGCATCATTATTTTAATGGTGCTTTTTTGATTTTGTTATATCTAAGTTTAATATCTTGCACAATACAAGAAAAATCTTATTTATGAAATACATCTATTCTCTACTTGCTATTTTTACAATCTCTTTATTAGCCTCGATTATAAATCCAAAAGAAGGATTTACTTGTTTTCTTGAAATTATTCCGGCAATTATAGGATTCTTTATTTTAACCTTTACATTTAAAAAATTCCGATTTACCAATTTCACCTACACTTTGATCTTAATTCATTGTATCATTCTGTTTATTGGTGGACATTATACCTATGCGGAAGTTCCTTTTTTTGACTACATAAAAGAAATATTTCATCAAAGCCGAAACAATTATGATAAAGTGGGACATTTTGCGCAAGGACTAGTTCCTGCAATGATTATTAGGGAGCTTTTTATTCGCAAAGAAGTAATTAATAATAAAAGTTTCTTCAACTTTATTATTGTTTGCATATGTCTGGCAATTAGTGCAGCATATGAATTTATAGAATGGTTTGTTTCACTTGCAACTGGCGAAGGCGGAGATTCTTTTTTAGGAACTCAAGGTTACATTTGGGATACACAGTCTGATATGCTGTTTGCAACCATTGGAGCAATTGTTGGATTAATTGTATTCTCAAAAATTCAGGATAATCAAATTAAAAGAATAGATTTTTAGAAAACTAACACCGCACTTTCAACGAATTAAAAATCTGTCCTTTTATGATTCCAATATTTTAACCTTAAAAACGTGTAAAAATAAAAACGACCTTCTGCTCAGGAAGGTCGTTTTGACTACTAACTCAAACTCTTTTAAACTTTTAGTTTAAAGCGTTTATTTTAATTCTTTCAAAATGTTATAAGCTTCTGTTGCTTTAGAAACTTCAGCATATTTTAAAGCTGTATAACCTTTATCATTTTTTTCATTCGGACGTGCACCGCTTGCTAATAACACTTTCAAGATTTCAACTTTATTGTAACGTGCTGCGATCATTAATGGAGTCATATCTTCAGATATCTGATTTACATCAGCTCCATATTCAATAAATTTTTTCACGATTTCGATATCTCCTTTGCTAACTGCAACATTTAACGGAGATGCAAAATAAGCTGAAAATTCAACTTCGTTTTTCACAGATGGTTTGTGATTTGAAGCCATTGAAACATTTGCAAATGCTACTAAGGCTAGTCCTAAAATAATTACTGATTTTTTCATGTTGATTGATTATTAATTGATTGATATTGATGAACTTAATTTCTATGTAAATGTACTACTAAATTTTATAATATGCATTGCAAGGTACTGTGTTTTAATTGATTCTTAACATTCAGTTAATAAATAGGTTATATTTTAAAACTTAACGTTTCCAGAATTTCAACTTGCTTTTATAATAGACGCTGCAAAAACAAAAATGTTACATCAAAATCAAAAAAAATATAAAAAAAATCATCAGAAATTTTTAAATACAGCAAATTCAAGGCTTTAGTTTTTTAACTTTACTATAAATAAAATGTTTAACTAAAACACAAATCCATTTTTAACCTTAAAACCACAAAATATGATAATCGTTAAAAGAATTCTGATAGTACTAATTTTAATTGTATCGATAGTTTTAATTGCGGCCTATTTTATGCCAAAAGAGTATACGATACAAAGAGAGATTACAATAAATAAACCTGTCGACAGCGTTTTTAATTATGTGAGATATTTAAAAAACCAAAATCAGTTTAGCGTTTGGGCAAATATCGACCCAAAAATGAAAACAACATATAAAGGAACTGATGGATCTGTAGGTTCAATATCTGCTTGGGAAAGTACTGTAAAAGATGTTGGCGTTGGCGAACAGGAAATCACAAAAATAACTGAAGGAAAAAGAATAGACTTTGCGTTACGATTCAAAAAACCAATGGAAGATACTGCGGTAGGTTTTATGTCTACAGAAGCTGTTGCTGGAAATCAAACCAAAGTAAAATGGGGAATCAATGGCGTTTTTCCTTATCCAATGAATATCATGATGCCAATGATGAATATGGATAAAATGATTGGGAAAGATTTAGAAAAAGGTCTTGAAAATTTAAAGGTAAAATTAGAGGAATAATTAATGAACAAATCTAATAACTAGAAAAGCATCATTAATTGTAATGATGCTTTTCTAGCTATACTTTTATTTTAGATTTTTCAAAATAGCAATAGACTCATTTGCTTTTGCATACTCTGCGTAATTTAATGCGATAAAACCTTTTTCATTCTCCATGGCAGGATTAGCTCCGTTTGCAAGCAAAATTTTAATAATTTCAAATTTATTAAAACGTGCTGCCAGCATTAAAGGTGACATGTCTCGAGACAACTTATTTACGTTGGCTCCGTATTTGATGATTTTTTTAACACTTTCAATATCTCCTTCACATACTGCGTAATGCAATGGTGATGCTACATTAGCCGGAGAATTAATTTGATCCTTTACTGATAACTTGAGACTAGAAGCTTCAGATACATTTGTAGATATGACCAGAGCCATACCTAGAATAATTAATGATTTTTTCATTTTGATTGATGATTAAGTGATTGATGATTGATATAAAATTTAAATTACTGCATAATACTATTTTAAAATTCGTGATTACTATAGTAGACGCTTAAACAATCGAAAACGTTACACTTAAATACAAAAAATATAAATAAAAAAAGTGCAACTCAGTAAAAACCAACATTGCACTTCTTTTATTTTTCTAAAAAGACTTTATTTTAAACTATAAACTTTAGAATAAATTTCTCGCACCTATATCAATTTGCATAAAAAGAAAATACCCTGCTATTAAATATAAATACAGGGCATTTTTTTATTTGTAATAAGGCTCGTTTTTTTTAACCAAAACTATTATTTAGAACTAAGATACTCTAATACATTTTTTTCAATACGTTGATCAATATTATCAATATCAGCTTTAACGAATTTCTCTCCTAAAATATTCTCGTATAATTCGATATATCTTTCAGAAACTGATTCGATATAAGCATCAGTCATATCTGGAATTTGTTGCCCTTCCTGACCTTGAAAACCATTTTCGATTAACCAACGACGTACAAACTCTTTAGATAATTGCTTTTGCTCCTCCCCTTTTTCTTGTCTTTCTGCATATCCTTCAGCATAAAAATAACGAGATGAATCTGGTGTATGAATTTCGTCAATTAAAACAATCACTCCGTCTTTTGTTTTTCCAAACTCATATTTAGTATCTACCAAAATTAAACCACGAGAAGCAGCAATTTCAGTTCCTCTTTGAAACAAAGCATGAGTATATTTTTCTAAAACTAAATAATCCTCTTCAGAAACAATTCCTTTAGATAAAATAGCTTCACGAGAAATATCCTCATCATGAGAACCATTATCTGCTTTTGTAGTTGGTGTAATAATTGGCTCCGGGAATTTATCATTTTCTTTCAAACCTTCTGCCATTGTAACACCACAGATTTGTCTTTTTCCGGCAGCATACTCACGTGCAGCATGACCCGAAACATATCCGCGAATTACCATTTCTACTTTAAAAGGCTCACACAAATGTCCAACTGCAACGTTTGGATCCGGAGTTGCAATCAACCAATTTGGAACAATATCCTGAGTTAATTCCATGAATTTTGTTGCAATCTGATTCAAAATTTGTCCTTTGTACGGAATTCCTTTTGGTAAAACCACATCAAAAGCCGAAAGTCTGTCAGTAGCTACCATTACTAAAAGTTCGTCGTTAATATTATAAACTTCTCTAACTTTTCCGCGGTAAACTGATTTTTGATTCGGGAAATTAAAATTTGTGGTTGTGATTGTATTGCTCATTATCTTAGTTGTGTTGTTTTTTATGAATGCAAATTTAAAATTATTTCACAGAGTTTCATCATCAAAAGAAAGAGATAAAGTAAGAAATGTGAAATATTTCAGTTTTAAAGTTTTTTAAATAAAAAATCCCTGAACAATTGTTTAGGGATTTAGTGTTTTATAAATGTAAAGTTAGCTTACAGCTAATTCTTTATCTAATATTTTTGAAGCAATATATCTTGCTACGCCATCTTCAGCATTTGTTTTAATAACTTCTAAATCTGGTAAAGTTTCTTTTAATATAGCTGGTGCATTCCCCATAATCAACCCTTTTCCTGTTGAAGATAACATTTGAACATCGTTGAAACCGTCTCCAAACGAAATTGCTTCTTCTAAAGAAAATCCTTCTTTTTCTAAAACTTTCTCAATGGCAACCGCTTTATCTACTGATTTGTCCATAAATTCTAAACAAGTTGGCAAACTAAAAGCATGATGCAAATGTTCTGAAGAATTAGCTAAAACAGCATCTTTCAATTTTACTAATTTCTCGTGATCGTCACATGAAAAGAAAATTTTAATCGATCCAAAATCTTCCAGCGTTTTATAATCTACTAATTCCGGGCGGTATTTTAATTCGGCTTGAAAAGAATTAAGTCTTTCGTTCCATTTATTCGTCTGCCAAACATTTTCTTTGAATAAAACTACAGTAATTTCCGAATCGATTTCAACATTTAAGGCTGCTTTTACAACATCACTTTCTAAATTGAATGCAAAAAGTTCTTCTTTTTCAGGTGAATGTATTCTTGCTCCATTTGAACTTACTAAATAAACGGGAACTTCAAGTGTTTCAATAATGGCCATTGCGTCAAGATGATGACGGCCAGTAGCAACAACGATAAGATAATTTTGATTGTGAAGTTCCTGAAAAATTGATTTGGTATAATCTGAAATTTTGTGCTGTGGGTTGAGTAAAGTTCCGTCAAGGTCACTTACTACAACTTTTATATTTTTGAGTTTTGTCATATTAATAATCAAACATTTATGATGTGCAAATTTAGGACTTTACGCTCAACTGCGCAAAGATTACAAGTGCTCAAAGCCAAAAATGGGACAAGTTTATTATTTATTTAACTATTCCGTTAAATACTGCATTTTAAACAATTAAACTTTAATAATTCCGGATTTGTATAAATTTATGGCACTCTGAATTATCATTTCTATTTGTTCTAATGGCAAATCTTTATTAGGATCAAGCAACATAATTTTCATTCTGGAACGAGATTCCTGAATTAAAAAAGGTTCATCAAAGTGTTTTCCCTCTACGATTGCTAAATAAGGTTGTTTGAATTTCTTGTGAATCCATAAATAGCAGAACATTTTTCCTTTGTAGCAAAAAAATAGCATTCCGTATTTTAAAACATGTGTAATGTCTTTGTCTTGTTTAAGAATAATTTCTTTCAATGCAAGAAATGTCCCTTTTATAGGTTCTTCCAAATTTAAGTAGAAATCATCTAGTTGTTTCATTTGGTATACTTATAAAAAAATATTCGTTTTCCACATTCCTATAAAAGAGTATGTAGAAAACGAATATTAATAAATGTCAAAACACTTTTCACGATTTACATTTGACATTTTATAAAATTAATCGTGATTTTCTATTTGTTTATAAGCATCAATTACCTTTTTCACTAATCTGTGACGTACGATATCTTTATCATCCAGATAAATAATCCCGATTCCGTCAACGTCTTTCAGAACCAAAATAGCTTCTTTAAGACCTGAAATAGTTCTGCGTGGTAAATCGACCTGTCCAGGATCACCCGTAATCATGAATTTTGCGTTTTTTCCCATACGGGTCAAAAACATTTTCATTTGCGAGTGCGTAGTATTCTGCGCTTCATCCAGAATTACAAAGGCATTATCAAGCGTACGTCCACGCATAAATGCTAATGGCGCAATTTGTATAATTCCTTTTAAAATGTAATCTTCGAGCTTTTCGTTAGGTAACATATCGCGCAAAGCATCATAAAGAGGCTGCATGTACGGATCTAATTTATCTTTCATATCGCCGGGTAAAAAACCAAGATTTTCTCCTGCTTCTACCGCTGGTCGCGTTAATATGATCCTTTTTACTTCTTTGTCTTTAAGTGCTTTTACCGCCATTGCAACCCCGGTATAGGTTTTTCCTGTTCCAGCGGGACCAACGGCAAATACCATATCATTTTTCTTGATTGTATCTACCAATAGCTGCTGGTTAGGCGTCATGGCTTTAATTATTTTACCGCCAACACCATGAACTAATATTTTGTCATGATCATAAGATTTTCTTTCATCCTGACCATCACTCATAATTACACGTTCAATTACATTATCATCAATGTTGTTGTATCGGGTAAAATGAAGCATAAGCCTCTGAAATCTTTTTTCGAATTCATCTAAAACTTCTTTTTCGCCAAATGCTTTCAAAGTCGTCCCTCTCGCTACTATTTTAAGCTTTGGGTAGTACTTTTTAATTATTTCAAGATGAGTGTCTTGAGCGCCCCAAAAGTCTTTTGGAGCGATGTCTATGAGCTCGATAATTCTTTCGTTCAAATGAGATAGTTTTAAATTAAAAATAAATCAGTTTTTATAAATTAGTGGTTGTCGGGTCTTTTTTAAAGTCTCAATTTAAAGTTGCAGTCACAGTTATAAAATCATTTTTGTTAAAATTCTGAAAACTGAAACTGAAAACTGATACTACTATATATTTAATCGCAATTTGTCTTTTCTTTCTTTCAATTTGCAATTACTATTATTAGCTTTGCATTTCTCAAATTTAATGAAAATTAGATTTAAATACTACCAATAGTTATAAACAAAATTATGTCAATAATTACCCTTACTACCGATTACGGCTTAAAAGACCACTTTGTTGGTTCGCTTAAGGGTAAAATATTATCTGAGTATCCAGAGGTTACAATTGTTGACATTTCGCATGATATAGACCCATTTAACACTGCCGAAGCAAGTTACGTTATTGGTGCATCTTATTTTAGTTTTCCAAAAGGAACTGTTCACTTAATTGGAGTCGATATCGAGCGCAATAAAGAAAATCAGCATATTGCCATGCAATGGAACGATCATTACTTTATTTGTGCTGATAATGGAATTTTAAGCATGCTTACGCAGAAAATTGTTCCGCAGAAAATTGTTTCCATCAATATACACGATCGTTTTCCGAGTGAATTCAGTGATTTGGATATTTTTATAAAAGTAGCCTGTCATATTTCTAAAGGCGGCTTGCTTAATGTTATCGGAAAAGAAATTACTGACATCAAGCAAATTACAGAGTTACAACCTGTGATTTCAAATGATGGAAATTCAATAAAAGGTTATGTAATTTATATTGATCATTTTGGAAACATTGTTACTAATATCTCTAAAAAATACTTTTTAGAAATAGCTAAAGGGCGTCCGTATGAAATTGTGATGAAACCTAAAAGTATCAAAACTATTTTACCAAATTACTCCGCAATCGCAACTTCAGATAAATATCCGATTAAAACTTATGAAGGTGAAAAATTGGCTGTTTTTAACGAAGCCGGTTTTCTTGAAATTGCCATTTTTAGGAGTAATCCTTCAAAAGTTGGTTCTGCAAATAGCTTATTAGGATTGAATTATCGTGATGTAATTACGATTAAATTCTTGTAGAAATTTTAGATTTTAGATTGCAGATTTTAGATTTGTTGATAACGCAAAAATGGCACGCGGATGACACGGATTCACTTCGTGAAAACGCGGATTTAAACTGATTTTTTCTTTTTTTTGTCATTCCAAGGAACGAAGAATCTGCGCAAGTAACTCTACAATCAAAATCGCCAATCTTTATCGAGCTGCGTACGCAGATTCCTCGTTCCTCGGAATGACAATATTGTGTCAAAAATTAGCATTATAATATTTTACTTTTTAATAAAAAGAACAAATCAATTTTGGTATTTTTGCGCACCCGTAGCGCTTTAGGTTTTCAACAAATCTAAAATCTACACTCTAAAATCTAAAATTGCAAAGCATGTTTGTTCGAATAGTAAAAATGAGTTTTCACGAAGAAAAGATTCCGGATTTTCTGGAGAATTTTGAAAGCATTAAACATAAAATACGAAATGCACCCGGAAATCGTTTTTTAGAATTGTATCAGGATAAAAATGATAAATGCATATTTTTTACCTACAGCTATTGGGAAACTGAAGAAGACTTAGAAAACTACAGGCAATCTGAACTTTTTGATTCTGTTTGGAACTTTACAAAAAAGCTATTCAATGCAAAACCAGAAGCTTGGAGCGTGGATAAATTGGTTAGTTTAAATTAGTTTCAAGTTTTTTTGTTTCAAGTTACTTATCTGACGTGAAATGTGAATCTGAATATTGAAACGAATTAACCGCAAAGAACGCAAAGATTATATTTAAAAGGTTTTAGAAAAGACAAAGTTCACAAAGCAAATCAACTTGAAACGTGAAACCTGAAACAAAAAACAAATACACGATTAAACAAATAAACGAATAAACGTTATACATGAAATCAATCATTTTACGAGAAATAAAATCTTTTTTTGGTTCTCCTATTGGCTATTTGGTCATTGCTATTTTCTTAATTAGCAACGGGCTATTTTTATGGGTATTTGAAGGAGATTACAATATATTAAATACCGGTTATGCTGATCTGACTCCGTTTTTCACACTAGCACCTTGGATTTTAATTTTCCTAATTCCGGCAGTTACAATGAGAAGTTTCTCTGACGAAAAAAAACAAGGAACTCTGGAATTGCTTTTGACAAAACCATTATCGATTTGGGAAATTGTAAACGGAAAGTTTCTAGGTTCTCTCCTATTGATAGTTTTAGCAATTATCCCAACCTTTATATATGTAAAAGTAATTTCGAATTTGGGTTCTCCTGAAGGAAATATAGATATGGGAAGTACAATTGGTTCTTATTTCGGATTATTGTTTTTGATTGCTGCTTATTCTGCAATTGGAATTTTTACTTCTACTCTATCCGAAAATCAAATTGTAGCTTTTATAATTGCTGTTTTTCTGTGTTTTATATTCTACTTTGGCTTCGAAGGATTAGCTTCATTGATTCCTGGATCTTCAAGTATTATTTCAGCATTGGGTATGCAGGATCATTTTAAGAGTATGAGTCGGGGCGTAATTGATACACGCGATGTTATTTATTTTTTAAGCATCACGGTATTATTTCTGTCCTTTACTGTTTATCAATTAAAATCTTTTAAAGCCTAATGAAAGCATCTACTCAAAAAAATATCAAAACATTAGGTATTACTGTTTTTGTTTTAATCGTTTTAAATGTATTAGGAAGTCTATTTTTCCACCGTTTTGATTTAACAAAAGACAAACGATATACTTTATCTGAGACTTCTTTACAAATTGTAAAACAGGTTAAAAATCCGCTTTCGATTAAGATTTACATGCAAGGCGATTTACCTGCAGATTTTAGACGTCTGCAACAGGAAACCAGACAATTACTCGAAGAATTTCAGGCGTATAACAGCAATATTGTTTTTGAATTTGTGAATCCGATGGAGAACAAAGACGAAAGCATGGATGTTGTAAAATCTCTTTACCAAAAAGGTCTTACACCAATTAATATTACTGTTGACGATAAAGGAAAACAATCACAGGCAATGGTTTTTCCGTGGGCAATTGCTGTTTATAATAATAAAGAAGTAAATATTCCTTTATTGAAAAATATAATGGGCGCTTCGACTACACAAAAAGTAATTGGATCGATTCAGCATTTAGAATATTCGATTGCTGATGCTATCAATAAAATAAGTAAAGACAAACAAAAGAAAGTTGCTATTATAAAAGGAAATGGGGAATTAAACGAAATTCACATTGCAAAACTATTGAGACAAATTCGCGAAAGCTATTACATTGGGCCTTTTACGCTAGATTCTGTAGCTAAAAATCCAACCGGAACATTAGACGCATTAAAAAAATATGATCTTGCAATAATCTCAAAACCAACTGAAACTTTTTCTGACGAAGAAAAACAAGTTTTAGATCAGTTTATCATGAACGGCGGAAAAACTTTATGGCTGATTGATCAGGTTGCAGCTGATATGGACAGTTTATACAATCAGGCTGGTGCAACTCTGGCATATCCGAGAGATTTAAATTTGAACGATATGTTCTTTAAATACGGATTCAGAATTAATCCTGATTTAGTAAAAGATGAACAAGGAAGCCCAATAAAACTGGCAACCGGCGAACAAGGAAGTGCAACGCAATATCAAGATTTTGTTTGGAAATATGCTCCACAAGTATATCCGACAAGTCAACATCCAATTGTAAAAAATCTGGGAGGAATCAAATTTGATTTTGCAAATCCGATTGATACTTTAAAAAACGGAATCAAAAAAACAGTTTTACTGCAATCGTCTCAATATTCGAAAGTAATTGGAACTCCGGCAGAAATCAATTTGAATACTGTAACCGAAAAAACTGTTCCACAGGATTATTTAAATAAAGGAAATATTCCACTTTCTGTTTTACTGGAAGGTTCTTTCCATTCGGCTTTTGAGAATCGTGTTTTGCCTTTCAAGGAAAATTCATTTTTGGCAAAAGGAAAACCAAACAAAATGATTGTAATTGCGGATGGTGATTTAGCCCGAAATCAATTAGACAAAAACATGATGCCTGTAGAATTAGGTTACGATCAACGCACCGGAAACCTCTACGACAACAAAGATTTTATGATGAATTGTATTAATTATTTGTTGGATGATACGGGACTTATTAACATTAGAAGTAAAGATGTAAGCTTACCATTATTAGACAAAGAGAAGGTTTATGAGAATTATACGATGACACAATTCATAACTATCGGACTTCCAATTCTAATTTTATTGGTTTTTGGAATAGTATTTACTTACTTGAGAAAAAGAAAATACAGCAAATAGATGTTAATAAAAAAATTACGAAACTAAGATTGTTTACGATATATTTGTAAAACCTATCTTAGTTGATAAAATACTAAGGAAAAGTGCAAAAAAATAAAACAAAAGAGATGAAATTTATAGTATCGAGTTCGTACTTATTAAAACAATTACAAGTTTTAGGTAGTGTAATCAACAGTAACAATACGTTGCCTATTTTAGATAACTTTTTATTTGAATTAGACAATGATGCGTTGACAGTTTCGGCTTCAGATCTTGAAACTACCATGTCGGCTACATTATCAATTGATTCTAAAAGTAAAGGAAGCGTTGCTGTACCTGCTAAACTTTTGCTTGAAATTTTGAAAACGTTTCCAGAACAACCTTTAACTTTTACAGTTGAGGATAACAATACAGTTGAAATTAGTTCAAACTCAGGAAAATATGCATTAGCGTATGCTGCCGGAGAAGAATTTCCTAAAGCAGTTCATCTTGAAGAACCGTCTGTAACACTTGTTCCTGCTGATGTTTTAGCAACTGCAGTAAGCAAAACTATCTTTGCTGCCGGAAACGATGATTTACGTCCGGTAATGTCAGGAGTTTTCTTCCAGTTTTCACCAGAAGGATTAACTTTTGTGGCAACAGATGCTCATAAATTAGTAAAATATGCACGTACAGATGTAAAAGCATCTCAGGTTGCTGATTTTATTATGCCAAAAAAACCTTTGAATATCTTAAAAAGTATTTTAGGAAGTTCTGACGCTGAAGTAAAAATTGAATACAACGACTCAAATGCGACTTTCTCATTTGACAATTATATCTTAATGTGTCGTTTAATTGATGGAAAATACCCAAATTATGAAGCGGTAATTCCAAAAGAAAATCCAAATAAATTAATGATTGACCGTTCTTTATTTTTAAGTTCAGTTAAACGTGTTGCGATTTTCTCAAACAAAACTACACACCAGATTCGTTTAAAAATCGCCGGAGCTGAATTAAATGTTTCTGCAGAAGATATCGATTACTCAAACAAAGCCGAAGAAAGATTGACTTGTGATTATCAAGGAGATGATCTTCAAATTGGTTTCAACTCTCGTTTTCTAACTGAAATGTTGACCAACTTACAATCAGATATGATTATGTTAGAAATGTCATTACCTAACAGAGCAGGAATCCTTACACCAGTAGATGGATTAGAAGAAGGTGAAACAGTAACAATGTTGGTAATGCCTGTAATGTTAAATAGTTAACATCAAAAGTTCTTTTTGTTACAGGGATTTTTTTTACTTTTAAATTAAAGTCATATCATTGTAAAAAAAAATATCGCTATTAACCAACCATTTTTTATACCTAGAAACCGCAACTCCGATAAAGAGCTGCGGTTTTTTATTTTTAGATGATTTTTAACGTAAACCCGACAGGTTTTAAAAACCTGTCGGGTTTGTCGATCAGAGAAGACCTGAGGCTTGAAACCTGAAACAATTTTCTTTAACTTTGCAACATGAAAATAGAAATTTGGTCGGACATCATGTGTCCGTTTTGTTATATCGGAAAAAGACAACTGGAAACAGCTTTAGCTGAGTTTCCAAATGGTGAATTTGAAATTGAATGGAAAAGTTTTCAACTTGATCCAACTATTACACCGCAATCAGGAAAAGACGTTTATACGTTTCTTGCGGAGCGAAAAGGCATTTCAGTTGAGCAATCAATAGAAATGCATAAAGGTGTCGTAGAACGCGCGAAAAGCGTTGGTTTGGATTATCATTTTGACAAAGCTATTATTTCAAATTCTTTAACTGCACATCGTATCATACATTTGGCTAAAGCCAAAAAACTTGGCGATGAAATGGAAGAAATTTTCTTTAAGGCTTACTTTACAGAAGGAAAAGATTTGAATAATTCACAAACACTAATCGAACTAGGCGTTCAGGCAGGTTTAGATCCTAAAGAAGTACAAGAAGTTGTAGAGAATGAGGATCTCTATTTAAGTGACGTTCATGCTGATATTCATGATGCAAATCAAATTGGTGTGCAAGGAGTTCCGTTTTTTGTTTTTGATAGAAAATATGCAGTTTCAGGAGCTCAACCAGTTGAAGCTTTTGTAAATACTATTAAAGAAGGATTGAAGTGAGTATAGAAGCAAGATTATAGATTTTTACCTAATTTGAGTTTGATTTACTTTGACTTCGCTATGACATTCAACTCGTTTATCATTAGTTTTTTGTCGCTCTGAGCGAAGTCGAAGAACACAAAGTAACCACAAGAAAAGTATACAAAATCTTTCTTCTAATATCTTGCTTCTTATAATCTAGCTTCTAATATCTTTCCTCTTTAAATCACTCCCATTTTCTGCATTAAAAAAGTGGCGCTTTTATTTTTACAAATTCCGTTACGCAGTTTATAATCAAAATGAAGTTCATTGTTTTTAATTTCAACTTCAAAACATTGATTCGTTAAAATATCCGGATATTCATTTGTTGTTAAACACACTTCTATATCGTGTGTTGCGATGGCTCCAATGGCTTTTTTTGCAATGATCTTTTTTACTACCTCAATTGTTCCGTTTCGTTTATCGTCAGAGTTTGTACCTCTTAATATTTCATCTAATAGAACAAAAGCAGGTTGATCTTCCAGAGCATCCATAATTTGTTTTAAACGTTTAATTTCAGCAAAAAAGTACGACTCACTATCCGCTAAAGAATCAGACAATCGCATTGAAACTAAAACTGGAAGTGGATGAATGTTAGCTTCTGAAGCACAAACAACTGATCCTACTCCACCCAAAACCATATTGATTCCTAAGCTTCTTAAAAAAGTACTTTTCCCAGACATATTAGAACCCGTTAAAATCATAAACGATTCCGGATAAAAATGAGTGTCATTCCCTACTCTTGTTGCCGGATTCAATAAAGGATGGCTCAAATTTGAAAACCCAATTTTATACTCTGAATTGATTTCAGGGAAAACAAAATCTGGATTATTGTAAGCTAGATTTGCTAAACTATTCAAAACTTCAAATTCGCCAATAATAGCAATCCATTTTTCAAGTTCACTAGAATAACTTTCTTTCCATTTTAAAAGTGCTTTTAAAACATGAAGGTTAAACAAAAATGTTCCATTAAAGACAATTGCAGTTACAAAATTGTTTATAGTATCCATTCTCGAAAACAACTCAGAAAGATCTTTTAAGTGCTTACTTGCAGTTACATTTTTAAAAATAAGATGCTGTTGTAAATTGATTAACTTCTTTGACTGAAAAGTTTCGGTTTCAATTTTCTCGACTAATAAACTATATTGTTTTATGATTTTATCTACATTATCAGCCTTAGCAATTTCAGATTGAATTCGTTTAAAAGATTGTCCTAATACAATCATATTTGCTATAAAAACATAAGTAACATAAGACAATAAAATTGTTTTTGAAGTGATGAAATAGGCAATTAAAAAACCAAAAAATAAAGTTGGCAAAACAATTGAAGCCACAACTAATACTTTAGATAAGATATTATTTTTAAATGAATTCCAATGAATTAATGAATCATAAGAGTTTTTGTTGTCATTACTTACAATTGCCAAAGCCTGGAAATCCTGACGCCAATCAATTTTTATTTTCAATTCGTTTATTGCTTCCTGATTTTCCAGAATTGTTTCATTGGGCAACAAGGTCAATAATTGATTTGCTAATGTTTTTTTTCCGATAAAAGTGGCTGTTCTATTTATATTTTGGAATAATGAATGGTCTCCAAAAATATCCAGATCGTAAGCATACGGATGATGAAAATCATTGAATTCAACTCCATTTGCAAAAGGAATTCCGTCTCTTTTCAGATAGGTAATTTCATTTTGATTGATTTTTAAAATGGCTGTCGTAAGTTTTTTTTGAAAAGACAATTTAGAATGAATTCGCATCAAAAAAAGAAAACCAATAAAAGATAGAAAAGCAAAAACTACGTAAAGAATTTCATTTGTTTTTAAGTAATAATACATTAGAAATAAACAAAGAAAAACGCTTAAAAGGCGCAGGATACTTATGCTATTGTATCTTTTATTGATTTTATAAAAAAGTGTAGTATAGTGTTCAACTTTATTATTATATGCTTCCATTCTTAAAATTTAATGAAATACAAATATAGGTTTTACACATACAAATTTACTATCAAAAGTAACTGGATTTTAGGTTTCGTGCATTACCAAAACTGGTATTGAAACCTCTTTGGTAATTTTCTTCGTAAAACTAGAATCGAAAATACTCTCAAAGAAAGACTTTTTATGAGTTATAGTGGTCAACACATCAATGTCTTTATAAAGTATAAAATCAAGAATGGTATCTTTGACTTCATCACTTGGCAATACTAGAAATTCGACATTATCATCTGCAAATTCATATTCCCATTCTTTAATTGTTGCATCCGAAACATCTGAATTTGAAGTCCTAACATATAAGCTTTTTACTTTTGCATTCATTTTTCTTGCAATTACTAATACTTTCCTTAGCTCTTCTTTATCTTTTTCACGATAACGGGTTGTAAAAGCAATTGTTTTAATTTTCTTGAATTTTGCATCAGCCGGAACACATAAAACAGGCACTTTAACTCCTGAAATCACAGAACTTGTGTTTGATCCCGTAAAAAATTTTGTCCAGTCTGAAACCCCTGAAGTTCCCATAATCACAAAATCAATCTTATCTTCTTCAATTGCATTTTTTAAATTAAAAATTAAGTCCCCATCCATTAAGCGATGTTTTATCGCAATATCGTCTAATTTACGCGCGGCAGCGATAGCTCTCAGTTTTGGAATTTCATCCTTAAACATTTCGAATTTTGCTAATTCGATTGAACTATATATTGAAGCATAATTTTCAGGAAAAAACTGACTGTCGTAAACAGGAATCTCAAAAGTATGCAACAAAATAAGTTCTGCATTAACGATTTTGGCAAATTCTAAAGCATGAACAAAAGCATTTGTTGCCGCTTCGGAAAAATCTGTTGGAAATAATATCTTTTTCATTTTCTTTGAGATTAGAGGTTTGTTTCTTCAAATTTAATCATTCTACAAACAAAACAACCTGATAATTATCAGTATTTTAACATTTAATAGTTTCTTAAAACTAAAAATTAATAACAACTAAAAATCTCATTTTGAGCTTGAGTTCAGGTTGTTATCTTTATGGCTTTTTTATACCTTTGCAACATGATAAATCAAGATTCTATAGTTGCATTGGCTACTCCGTCCGGAGCCGGAGCTATTGCTATTATTCGTATTTCAGGTTCTGATGCTATTACTATCGGAAATTCGGTTTTTAAATCCATCAAAAATAAAGACTTAACCAAGCAAAAAACTCATACTTTGCATTTAGGTCATATTGTTGATGATTCAAAAACACTTGATGAAGTTTTGGTTTCGGTTTTTAAAGGACCAAATTCTTATACGGGCGAAAATACAATCGAAATCTCATGCCACGGATCTACTTATATCCAACAGCAAATTATTCAGTTATTATTGAGAAAAGGCTGTCGAATGGCTGATGCGGGTGAATTTACGCTTAGAGCTTTCCTAAACGGAAAACTAGATTTATCACAGGCAGAAGCCGTTGCTGACTTAATTTCGTCAGACAACGAAGCTTCACACCAAATCGCTATGCAACAAATGCGTG